>NZ_FOZL01000003.1 GCF_900114625.1 Granulicella pectinivorans | reverse complement strand
GGAAACGGGCCTCCTCCTTGAGGTGCCCGACCGCCTCTCGCGCATGGTAGGCCGCCACCTCGATCGACCGGATCGGCCCCTCAACGGCCTTCTCGATGGGCTGGCGAAAGTCCTCCTGCACCACCTCCCGGATGCCGGCGGCGATGTACTTGCTGGTCTGCTGGCCCAGCATGGCCGGCAACTGCCGCACCTGAGTGATCGTGGCCTCAAGCGCCGCCGTGCTCTGCTTCAGCTCCGCGTCCCGCGCCGTCATGCCCTCGGCCAGCTGACGGGTGGCTCCGTAGATCGCTAACAGCTCATCGTCCTTCATGGTGCTTTACCTTCCTATGCCAAACCCACGAGAGTGCTCGCGCTCAATCTCCGGCTCTTTGGTCTTCGTCTGTTCCTGCTGCTGCTTCAATGCCTGCTCCTGCTGCTGACGGGCAAGCGCCTGCGCCTGTTCCTGCTGAAGCCTGGTATCCATGCGGTTGCCGAAGTCGGCCAGCTTCGCCTCGACGGACTGCTGCGCCTCCATCCTCCGATGGAACCCACCCAACAGTTCATCCAGCCGCGCCTGCATCTCTGGCGTAGGCGGTCGTGCCTGCTCCTGCGCCTGGTCTTTCTCTGGGACGGCCTTGGCCTGCTCTTCCTGGGGTGCATTGCCGAATAGGGAACCGGCCCGCTCCTTGATGTCTTTCGCAAAGGCGACGGTACGGTCTTTGACCTCGTGGGCGAACTCCCTGGCGGCGGCGATGAGCTTGTCCAGACGGCTCAGCTCCCGGGCCTCACGCTCTTGCACCTGAGCAATCTGCTGCTCTGCTCCCCGTTCCCAAAGTTCGATCACCTTATCCGCGCTCAAGTGCAGCGCGGGCAGCTCGGCCCGCTGCTCCCTGAGCCCATCGATCTCCCGGTGCCGCTCCATCGCTTCGGGACCATTGCCACGAAGCGTTTTCTCCTCCCGCAGCTCGGCCAGATCGGGGCGGCCCTGGTCGGCCCAGGAACGCGCATCCAGGCGATGCGCAGGATCATGAATATGGCCGTGCCGCTCCATGGCCGCGTTCATCATCTCGACCCACTTCTCGCGTACCTCCATGGGCTTGTCCCGCGAGTTCCACTCCGGATCTTTCTTCGCTCCATTGCGCTTGAAGAACTGCTCTTCGGAAAGGGATTGAGTGTTCGAGTCAACCACCCTTTCTGAAAACATCAGGTGCATATGCGGCTGCTCGATGTTGTCCTTCGCCAAAGGCGTATGCACCGCCAGCGTGTAGGCAAAACGCTCGCCCAGCAGCTCGCGGGCTGTCTCACGCGCCAGCTCATGACGCTGCTCGGGTGCAAGCTCGCGGGGGAGAGCGATCTGCAGCTCTGTGTAAGCGCGGCCATTCTTCCGCTCGAAGGCGTCCGCTGCTTCCCAGAAGCTATGCGGATTCTCACGGGCGAACTCGGGCATATTGCCCGATTCGACCAGCTCCAGGCCGCCACGCTGCTGATACTGACCATCGCGGGCGATGTACTGCGCGTGCGCCGCCGCGGGCGGTGCCGTGCTGGACGACTTCATGACTACATGAACGATGGCCAAGCGAGCGAGCCTTTGCGGTTGCGGTTGTTCTTGCCGTTGCACCTGCGGTTGCCTCTGCTCACCGCAGGTGCGCGTAGTTTGTGAAACAAACTAGGTATCGCGCATTAGTTGCTAACGAACGTTTACGCCAGCACGTTCTTGATTGTATGCTAGGACGCATGGCCAGGTCGAACCCAAAGAGCATCCAGGAACTCGAAGCACAGAAGAAAGCCATCAAAGAAGCTGCTGCTGCTGAGGTTGCAGCCATCCGCAAGGCTACAGCGGAGAAGGTCGCGGCACTCAAGAGCAGCGAACGACGGCTGCGAGCCTTAGATATCCGGGAACAGAAGAAACGCGAGAACCACGCCAAGATCCTCGTCGGCGTGGCCATGATCCATCAGTGCCAGATCTCCGAGGGCTCGTCTGGCAAGTTCAAGGCGCTACTCGAAGAGTTCTATTCCGACTCTCCCGAACGGCTCAAAGCTTCGCTCTTCGGGCTGAGTCTCACCGTCAAGAAACCCAGCAGCGATCATGAACAGGACTGAACGCATGCAGACTAGGCGAACTCGAACACAGAAGTATGTGCTTGGCTTTAGCTTTTTGATCTGCCTATCTCTCTTGAGCGGCTGCCTGGAGTCCAGCTTTCAACTCTCAACCACCTCTCGTCTTCCAGTGTGGTTCAAGCTACCTGCTGGGATGGCACGCAGTGATGTGTCGGTGACGCTGAACTACTACTCGAATCCCTTTGGGGCCAACGCAAAACTGATCCTGAAAGACAAATCAGGCAACGTCCTAGAAATGGTAAAGGGAAACGACGTGAACCTCACGGAGCCTGGAGTCTATCCCGCCTACGTTCGGCTGACTTCCAATGGTGTATCTGAAGTCATAGAACATCAACGAATGGAGCCCATCTTCTTCGTTTCAAACGATCCCAAACTCAGAAACCAAGCGGTGCACTAACGTTCGAGAGCCATGGAAAAGACGGCAAGAAGCCGCCTTGGAAAACGCCCAAAAGCGTTTCCCACTTTGCCCACAGCTCCGACGGCGAGGTCTATGCGTTTGGAACACTCAGAGCATGACGTAATGCCTCAAACGCGCTGCTTACTTCTTCCGAAGAGCTCGTAACCTGCGGTACGACTTCCCGCCAGTTATTGGAATCAAACTCTCCCACGTCTCCGACCAAGGTGTCTATCGCATCGGCCAAATTCTTGAGCGCTGACTGGATTTCGCTGTTATTCAGCAACGTGGCTGTAGCTGCAGGTTTCTGTTCCGTGTCACACCCGGTGAGCAGAACGGAGCATGAGGCGGCTGCGAGTGCGAACTGACGTCGATTCATGCGCCATGCTCTCAGGTCACTCAGCTATCCGCAAGAATTTGCAGCGCCTACCTTGCCGCTCTCATCTCTGCGACAGCTTCCTGGATAGCCTGCTCTGGCACTCCATGGGCGATGAGCCTCTGGCTGAACTCCTCGACGGTCGAGTCCTTGGCCCGTTGCGCTTCCCTCTCGGCCAGGTGCTTACGGAGTCCGTTCGAGATGTAGGCCCGGATGAGTGCCTGGTATCCGCCGAATCCGAGCGAGGGGGCGACCTCCTTGAGATCGTCGATGACGTGATCGGGCAGGCGGAGGGAGATCAGGGTCATGGGTTTGTCTGGCTGCATGTTGCGCTTGATGCGATCAGTCATTTTCATAGCGTCTCCTTTCCGCCGGTTCCGCAATCCTTGCGGAGATGAGGCGGAGCACATCACCTTCCCGAACCACATGGACGACATAGAGGAGCCGGTAGTCGGTTGTGAGGCCGATACACGCCTGCCGTGCCTCTTCCTGGGGGCTGGCGTCCTCGTAGCGAGCGAGCTGGTCGAGAAAGACCTCTCGGGCCTGCTCGAACCGTACGCCGTGCCTGGAGGCATTGCTGGCGGCTTTATCGCTATCCCAGACAAAGCCCTGCCCATCCAGCATCGAGTACAAGTCCATATAGCTATTGTATATACACATCTCGCGAGGTGGCTACAGCTTTCACAGATTGGGGAGGCGCTAGTGTTTCACCGTATGGGTTTTGGTCGTTGCCGGTTTGAAAATCCACAAGCTCGGCCCCACCGACTATAGGAATAGAGAAACTAAAGCAAAGACTAAAGGCTTAACTACAGGCTTCCTTTAAGCATTCGAAAACTGCGACCGTTTCACCGTAACGGCGCGACCGTTTCACCGTAACGGCGCGACCGTTTCACCGTAGAAAAGTCACTTTAAAGGGCATTCCGCGCGACCGTTTCACCGTAGCGCCTTGTGTGAAACAAAGGACTTAGCTTTTGGACGCGATCGCAGTGGGTGATGGATAAACGATGAGGGCTGTTCCCGTCGTTTCAAGCTTGAGTGTGGGATAGACAAGCTGGATCTTCTTTAGGGCCATGTTGACCTTGATCTTGAAGTCGCGGAGCTGTGCGTACTCGGCTCCCATTTGACCGTGGAGCCCTTCCCAGGGAACGATGCGGGACTCACGCTTGCGAGTAGCGCTGAAAGCCGTGTGCGTCAGCCAGGCGTAAAGATCGAGTGCAAGCGGAGACCGCTTCAGAGCACGAAGCGCGCGCATATCGATTGGTACCGGAGCGGCCGTGATGGCGGCGAAAAATTCCTCGCCCAACTCCACCCAGGATTCCCAGAGGTTGTCTTGGTGTGACTTGGCTGGATCCCACCACAACGTCCCTTTGGGAGCGATCTGCATATCGACATAGCTCTTAGACCACTCGCGCCGATCCTCAAAGGTGATGATGGCGCGAAACAGGCGTTCCATCTGAGAATGCAGGCGTGCTGCGTCGCCCCGCTTCCCTCCTCCGGTTCTAGGGTTCAGGCCGATCTCGCGCATAAAGCCGTCCAAGCTGTTTCCAAGTCGTATGTGGCGACTTTTCTTCTGTGTGGCTTCTGTGACGAGCCAGAACAGCAGCAGTCGAGGAATAGAACCGTAGGGGTAAAGGGCTTTGTTGTGTTCGTCGACGTAGGGGCGGATGGCGAGGGTGAGATGACCGTTCGTTCGGCTCCAGCGCATCAGGTTTCCTGGGTCCGAGTGCGGGAGGGTGCATTGCACGAGCTGGCGAGCCATGTAGGAGCGTTCAACCGCCCCTGGGTTCATGCGTATGTCAACAGCTGCGTCTATCAGCTTGTCTGCATAGCTCCCTTCTAGGGCGTCTTCCTTTGTCTTTCGCGGCATGGTGTGATGCTCCAGAATGCGTCATGACGCTATGACGTCAATGCGTCACGGCGCATTGGTTACTCTGCCAGCTTTGGCAGACCCTTATCAGTAAAGACGCGGTTGAGTCCTCTAACCGCAAGCGACTGGATGCTCATTCCTTCAGAGACAGCGAGCTGATGAAGCCGTTCCCATTCAGAGCGTTGCAAGCGCACGGTAAGGGCTACGACCTCCTTCTTTGCCCTCTGGCGGCCCACAGTTGAATCCTGATCCCCAAGTGTTGCGGAGATCTCTGGTTGGATAGCTCCACGTTTAGTGAATGCTGCAAGGCCTGTGACTTTTCCGCTCATCTCAATTGCTCCTTTAGCCATTTCCAAAGTTCTTGAATTTCCTGTGCTGCCTTGCCGTCTGCTTCGAACTCAGTAACCGCTCTGCCAGTTGCCACGGCTCGAGCGAAGGCGCGGCGATCCGTAATGTCAGAGGGACATACTGGTAATCCGTATTGCTCCAACACCGCCCTGGTCTCGGCGATCTCAGGGGAGCGGAACGGGCAAGCGGAGAGCACTAGGACAGCTTTTTTCTTAGCTGCTCGGATAATCTCAACAGCGTTACTGACGGCCGCTAGGTCAAAGGCGGTCGGGCGGCAGGGAATTACGACCAGATCAACAGATTTTGCAATACGGGCAGCGTCAGGCGCGGTGTGGGGTGCGGTATCGATGATTGCAAGAGTCATCTTGTCTTCAGCGCCAGCTTTGAGGACCTTGTCGAGTTCGCCAGCAGAGATCGTGACGACTACGGGCTTGTCCGCTTCCCGAGCGTCTCCCCAGACGGTCGCGGACTTCTGTGGGTCAGTGTCGATCAGGAACACCTTCTCCCGAGATTCTTGAGCGGCAACGGCCGTATGGACAGCAAGCGTTGTCTTCCCGCTGCCGCCTTTCTGGCTAAGGAATGCGATTGACTTCATGACGTCATGATGCCACAACGCCAAAGCGCCGCGACGTCAAAAAAGAGTAATGTATCTCAACTGATACCTGCTCAAAGGAAGCCGCTAAAACCCCGATGCGGCGCATTCGGAGACACATCCTCGTCATTGCCGTAACGATGACTTGCAGGGAACAAGTCGTATGCAGCGGTATCCTAGTTTAGTTTCGTTTCGTAGCGGGGTTCATCGTATTCATGATCGATCACACCTTTCCAAGATCGAATTGTAGCGTCGCCTCTTTAGTCATTGCGGTTGGACTCATGTCGCTTCTTACTCCTTCTTGCTTAGGGCAAGCGGGCGCGCCCCCTTCATCAACATCGCCCTTGTCTGCAAACGCTCCCTATACGGCAACGATGACGTTCGATGTGGCGTCAGTGCGGGAGAATAAGGACGTTGATAGGGAGGCTGGTTTTACGATGAGCGGGCAATTTGTGCCGCATACGACGCATTTGCGGATAGAAAATTGGGACATCGAAAATCTGGTGAGCTACGCGTACGGGGTAGATAGCAATCAAGTTGTCGGTTTTCCCAAATGGCCACGTCCGACATTGTTTGTGATCGAGGCCAAGGGTGATCCCGGCGCGGACGCGAAGATAGCAGCGTTGAACAAAGAGCAGGAGCACGCGGAGCAGCAGCATATGCTCCAAGCCTTGCTGGAAGAACGTTTCCAACTGAAGACACACTGGGAGACGAAGGAAGGCGACGTCTACAACCTGGTGCTGGCAAAGGGAAAGCCGAAGCTCCTCGCGGGCTTGATACCGCCGTCGAAGGACGAGGTAACGAGTTTTGGGGACCGGCCGATACCTTCGCTCTATCAGAAGAATGATGGGCAGGGATATGACTTTATTGCGCACAGGTGTTCTATGGCAGACTTGGTTGGCATGCTGACGGGGCAATTTGGGCGACCAGTGGTTGACAAGACTGGACTCACAGACAAGTACGACTTTGTTATTAAATACAAAGGCCGATGGGACCGGGACCGACCAGCCGACGACCTAGATCCAATGCCGCCCATGGATCGTGCACTGCAGGAACAGCTTGGGCTGAAGGTCGAGGCGGCGAAGGGACCAGTGAAGATGCTTATCATTGATCACATCGACAAGCCGCCGCAAAACTAAAGGTGGTGAAACATCCCGAGAAACGTTAGGAACCTATCAGGGCTGCCCCGGCCGCGGACGTGCGGGGCAGCCCTTGAAGCAGGGTCCGGGGCAGTTTTGATAGGGTCGTTTGAAGGAAGCCGCGGGCGTTTGCGACGGATGCGGTCAGTCTATGGGATTTGAATCGATTGTCGCCTGTAAACCGCTCATTTGCTGAGACTTAGCCAGAGGTCGCGACGATCGATTCACGAAGTCCAAGCAGCCCATGATGTCCGCAGTATCACACGCGCAGCGTCCGCCGCGCCAGCGGCTTAGTTCAAACGGCATTGTCGGCAACTTTGTCCAACGCGAGCCATGAAGCGTCGAGGTGTCGCTGTTGCCCTGTTACATTCTTTCTACCGACGTAGAAGAAACGTAACAGAGGGCCAAAACGATGGCGAAGACCAGATTTGTGAGCTACCTGAGGGTCTCAACAGTACGGCAGGGAACTAGCGGCTTGGGCCTCGAAGCGCAACGCGCCGCCGTCGCCGGATTCCTCAATGGAGGAGACTGGACGCTTGTAGAGGAAGTTCTGGAGGTGGAAAGCGGCAAGCGGAATGACCGACCAGCCCTCGCTACCGCCCTCAAGCTCTGCCGCAAGCATCGAGCTACCCTCGTGATCGCCAAGCTGGACCGTCTCGCCCGCAACGTCGCCTTTATCTCGAACCTCATGGAGTCTGGTGTCGAGTTCGTGGCGGTCGATATGCCCCAGGCGAATCGGTTCGTGGTCCATATCCTGGCCGCCGTTGCTGAGCAGGAGGCTGAGGCCATATCGACGAGAACCAAGGCAGCCCTCGCCGCCGCAAAGGCGCGGGGAACGAAGCTTGGCGGCCGGCGCGTCTCGGCTGAGCGGTTTCGAGAGATCGGAGCTGCAGCGCGCCAGGTGCGCAGCCAGAAAGCGAGCCAGGTTCGCGCGGAGCTCGTTCCAATCATCACAGCCGTACGAGCCACCGGCGCAAGCTCGCTCCGCGCGATCGCGGCAGAACTCAACGCTCGCGAGATCCCCACGCCTCGAAGAGCTGGGGAATGGTCTGCGGTCCAGGTTCAAAGGGTGATGGAATGATTAGAGAGCGCCGACTATCAAAGCGCATGACCGGGGCGCGTCTCAGTCTGAATTGTTGGTTTTCGAGAACAGGCCGACTAGATAGTAGATCGCTGTGAAGAACAGAGTAAAGTTTATGACGGTTGCAAGTGCGAGATACATCAAGCCGTGGTCGCCCTCGATCCCTTCAGGAAAAACAAGCGCTGCTCCGAGTAGTCCCGGAACTCCCAGAAAAAGAGACAACACGAGCCCGACAACCGAGGCGAGGATTATTCGTTTTTTCTGGCGACTCATCTACTTAGTTTGCCAGTCCACCGTACAGGTGAGGCCAAACTTGGCTAAACGTACGGCCTGAAACCTCCGTTTCAGGAGTAACAAGCTGGCTGCGCAGAGATGCAAACGTTCGAAGAGTGGCCCCAACTTGGGGCGAAAGCACCGGAAACAGGTGCCTACACCTAAACTTGCTCTTATGGCGACAACGCTTTCAGAGCAAGAGTTTCAGGACTATGTCCGAGTTCTCCAGGGGATGGAGGTCTCATTAGCGTGGAAGGGGTACGGGTCCGCGATATTTCTCGAACTCGGACGACTTTCGCCTCCTCGACAACCACGCGGCCAACATGAACAGGGAGAGGCTTGCCTGTGTGTCGAGTGGGACTGGCGGGTGGAAAATGCGTCAGCCATTCTGTTTGGCAGCTCAGACACACGCCCGGAGATCGCTGACGGCATCCGTGGGCTTCAGGGCTCGCGACTCGATGACATAGTTGCGGTTGGTGCCGTTCCAGAGATCGTCGCATCATTCTCGAACGAACAACGCCTACGGTCCATGGCTCTGACAGTCGGAGATCCCCAATGGGCCATTAGGCTTCCGTCCGGTTCCTGGCTTTCCGCAAAAAAGGGCGCGCTTTGGCTGGACGCAAAATCAGAGGGCAGCCCCGATGAGTACGCCAAAGAAATCAAAATGGCCGAAGACGCGCATGAACGCTGGGGTGTGCCAACTGCTGAACCTGTGAAAGGCAACTGCAACGCCTGCGATTGGTTTCGGCCCTTGGATGGAGATTTCGCCCTACTCGAATACGGAATTTGTATAGCGGAGAAAAGCCCGTTCGATGGCCACGTCGTTGCGCGTTTTAGCGGTTGCCCGGTCTTTAGAGCACCCGACGAAGCCTAAGGTCATTGGACAAATAAGCGCTGTCCACGACAACGCCGGTTGTCGGAGGCAAATGTACAACAGGAGTTTATCTATCCCATGGCTGTGATCGATGTCGCGCAAAGCCTTCCAGCGAGACAGTGGGCTCAAACCCCTTGAGCTGATCATCCATAGCCATTCCTCGTCTGACCTCCCGATCGCTGGCCGTATCTTCCCCGACGACTCCGCAGTTTTCAAGCGAGATGTGATCCTGGCTTGCGGCCTCTTCGTTACCCAGCATCAAGAAATAGCGCTGAGTCTTCACCAAATGGGCAGGCTTTCGCACCTTGTCGTAATAAGGAGATCCCGAAGAAAGAACCCTCTGCGTGGAATCAATGGGCCACGGAGAAGCTCCTTTAAGCCCAGCTATCACCCTTACGCGCGAACTTTCATGTTCCACGCCTTCGGCGTCTTTACCAAGGCTTACCCCATCTTCCAATGCTTCGACGGACACAATTCGGTCTGCATCTCGGCCCAGAGCATACAACGGTAGGGCACACCCTACCGGCATCTGTTGAGAGGTTGTCTTCTCCGGCGGGTCTCCCCAGGGAGCTTCGTACAGATGCCAAGAATGAGCGGCGGGGTCAAGCTCTTCTAGCGTAAGACAGGAACTCCAGCGAGTGGCGCATGACAATTGAAAATCACTTAACTTGACGGCCTCTTCCACGGGGATGCTGTCGGCGTAGGTGACTCTACCCATAAGGCAAAACGTACAGCCTCCCGGTCTCCACGTCGTGTAGTCGGGATGGCGGCTTCGCTGTTCCTCCTGCCACGACTCCGGCATCCCGAGCGAAGCCTGGCTCCGAGCACTGATTATTAGTTCAGCGCCACAACACACCGGCTGGGCACCCTTCGCGAAGGGTGATTGCGACATATCGATCGAAACTCCTGATCGCACGATGGCCCCATTTTGAACTAAAAACGTTGCCTGCATCAGGCGTAACCCGCCGCCCCATTGTCTCGGCAGAAGCCGAAAGGCAGATAAGAAATACGTCATCCGCGAAGGCCACTCCGCGACGTTGTTATTTACTGGTATAGACAGATCGTGGAGCGTAACAACATACAAGCAATCTTCAGAGGTACATGCGCCGTCATAATGGCCCCACCGTCCCCAGGTTGCTATGAATCGCTGCGCGTCGTTCCAGTCGCTCTGATGGAGGCGCAACGAGTGTATATCCGAGAGTAGTGCGGCAGCCCGATGCACCAGAATACGTTGGCGAATTTCGCCAGTCGTGCAAATTGCAAGGAAGATCAAGAACAGCGTAAGGAGGCTCCATCCGACGATCCTCCTTACTCGACGCATCTGCACCCTCACAGATTGAACTCTACGTTAGACACCGCAAAACACTTCTCAGTTCCGCTCCCCGTCGTCGAGGCTGTGGGTTTGTGGGACGCGGGGCTTTCTCCGCGTTCCAAGCGCTTGCGCGTCAAATCCATAGCCTGCCTTTAGTGCTGCCCATGCTTCTTCCCGGGCTGGGGCGTCGGGGCGTGGGTGTCCGCTGGAGCCGGTGCGGGCGCAGCCAGGATCTGCTCAAAGTGATCGAAACGGCTGTTCAACGCCGACACCTGCCGGGTAAAGAAGAAGTACGTCCCGAAGGCTCCCAAAGCAAAACCCAGAGCCAGGATGAGGGCGAACACGGTCCAGGTCTGGAAACGGGCCTCCTCCTTGAGGTGCCCGACCGCCTCTCGCGCATGGTAGGCCGCCACCTCGATCGACCGGATCGGCCCCTCAACGGCCTTCTCG
>NZ_FOZL01000002.1:600000-825641 GCF_900114625.1 Granulicella pectinivorans | reverse complement strand
CATCAAAACCACCCAAAACCGTAGCATGAACCAAGTCAACAAAACACAAGGGGGAAAATTTGAAGTCGACAAATGCTCCCGCCCGATCGGGCTTGTTTGTCGCGCTCCTGCTTGTGATTGCATTGGTCCAGGATGGGCTCCCGCAGGTGGGCTCTCCCCTGCAGATGCAGCTTGTGCTGCTGCCTTTCAGCCTTCTCTTTCTATTTTTGAGCTGGGTTTTTCTGTTTGGCGGCAAACTGCCATCCTTTCTGACGCGGCTTGGCGGGATGGATGAGGTCTTTTGGTTCACATTTTTGCTGGAATTGGGTTTCGCGGTGCTGTTCCTTGAGGAGACGGGGCACTATGAGCAGTTCGGATATCGCCTTCGTTTGATTCCGGATGCCGTGCTGCTTGGGGGAGCCGCGCTTGCGGTTGGATGGGTAGCCCGCCGTTGGAGGGAGATCAGCGCTGGGCTGGTGCTGGCTACGCTCCTTGCAGCTTATGCGGCTGGACAGGTGCTCGCCATTGTCAGCTTTCCTTTGAATTATCTTCGTTCGGACATGATGTCTGTGATTCTGTGGGCGGACAGAGCACTCTTAGGTGGGGCAAACCCCTACCAGCACTTTCATGTGGCGGACCGGATCTATGACTTTCCCTATCTGCCTGGGATGATTCTTGCCTTTGCGCCGGCGCAGGCTCTGCATCTGGATCCGCGCTGGGCGGCCATTGCGTATGTTGCTGGGGGCATGGGACTTCTGTATTGGGCTACGGCGCCGGAGTACCGGATGCGCGTGGCGGGGCTGGTGGGGCTGTTTGTCCTTTGTCCCTACCTGCAGTACCGGCATGAGCTTTACACGCAGGGGCACTTTTTTTCGTTGATTGTCATTTTTGTGCTGATGCAGCGGGGACGCTTCGCGTGGGCGGCGGTTGCGTTTGGAGTCAGCATGGTGATCTCGCAATTCAGTTGGGTGATCTTTCCGTTCTTTCTGATGAACGGACTGCGGCGCGGGGGCTGGCGAGAGGTGGGGCGGATAGCGCTGATTGCCGGGGGGACGGCAGCGGCGATCATGTGGCCGTTTCTAGCCTCCAAGGCCGGGGATATCGCGCATAACGCAGTGGGACAGTGGGATCTGCTGGAACGGCCGATCGCGCGGCCGATCAATGTGGCGTTCTGGGCGAGCTACCTGATTCGTCCGGTACATCTGAAGTGGGTGCAGTTGGTGGTGCTGACGGGGATCTTTTGTTTCTGCTGGGCAAAGGGGAAGTGCGCGGATCTGGCGGATATGCTCCGCTGGATGGTTGCGGCTTTGACCGTGTTTATTCTGCTGAATGTGCTGATCGATGGGTACTTTTTTCTGATGCTGCTGGTGCCGATGCTGGTCTATGCTGTGTCGGCGAATGGGTGGTTGCGCCCCGCAGGGGATTAGTGTGCTGCTGGAAGCCCACATCTCGAAGGCGAGATGTGGGGCTCCCAGTTTTGCGACTCTGCCCTGAGGTTCATACCGATTCTCTGCTCTAGAAGGCCAAGCGGAGGCTGGTGACAAGGGCGTGGTTGTAGGTGTGGTAGTTGGTGACCGCCGTCTGGAAGGCTACGCCGCCGACCAGTCCCATACGGCTCTTGGCCGAAGCTGGACGGATGGGGAATTTGCCCAGGATGATTCCCGGGGTGAGGAAGGTCTGGGTCTTGCCATCCCGGGTGCCGCCGAAGTAGCGGTTGGAGTTGAGCTCGAGCTCAGGGGTGAAGTATTTTCCGAATTTGTACTGGAATACGGTGTTCGAGTGGACGACGCGACCGTTGGCAAGGGCGTTTGAGGTAGGGAGGCTGCCGCCGAGGCTGGTGAAGGCGGCGAAGTGCCCGAAGCCCTTTCCGGCGGAGAGGGTAGGCGTCAGGACTGCCGTCGTTGCCCCGTTCTTGTGGCTCCCGGTGGGGAATGAGGCGGCCAGCGCACCACTGACGATGTAGTTGCCATGCTGTTCATTGGCCGACAGCACGCGGTATTTGGCGAGGAAGGCGATGTCGCCGAAGCCGTCGGCGGTGCCGTCGCCGTGGGTGATGAAGCCCGGGGTGAGAATGTCGACCTGGGTATTGGCGAAGGGGATGAGGTTGAAGCCTTTGCCTGTGCCGAGGTTCCAGTTCTCCCTGCCGGCTGAGGTCGTCTGACGGGTGAAGTCGCTGCGGTAGACCTGCGCGAGCATCGGGAAGGGCGACAGCATGGGGACGGCCCATTTGGGCTGTTGAGCCTGGGTCCTGGTCGCACGGGCCTGCCACTTTTCAGCGAAGGTTTCGCCGCCGTCTTGTGCTTCGGAGTCGACGGGAAAGAGGCCGAAGGCGAGCAGGAGGAAAAGCAGTTTGTGCATGAGTGAATCCTCTGGAAAGTATGAGCGCGTTGAAGTGTGATCTCTTCGGTATGGACCGGGCCTCTTGCTGGGCCCTCAGGGTTAGACGGGGGAATTCAGGGATTCGGGATCAGGGAACCGCGATGGAGTGGGCAAAAAGGCGCAAAAGTGCATGAAAAAGTCCCTGTGCAGACAGGCTGCACAGGGACTTCGATGGCCGGCCTTCTCTAGGGCTTTGGGGCGGGTGCGGGGATTCTGGGCGTCTTCGGTCTGGCGATGTGCGGCTCGACCGGGGGCGTTGGGGGAGCAGGGGTTATCGGCGGCAGCGCAAAGTGAGGCGGCATCAGAGGAGCGATCGCACCCTTCTTCAGGGAGATATCGTTCTGGGTGGTGTTGATGCGGATGAGCGACCCACCACTGCCCACGGTGCCGGTGAGGCGGCTGATGTTGTTGTCGTCCGACTTGGAGAGCGGGAGGTCGGTATCGACGTCGCCCTCGCGGGTTTCTGCCTGGACGGTGAAGGAGGACTGCTCGGGGACGGTGACGTTGACTTCGCCGTTGCGGTTCTGGATGGTGACGTTGCCCAGGGGAGGTGCGCCGGTGAGGTCGACCTTGCCGTTGCTGGTGGTGACGGAGACGTCGCCGGAGACACGCTCGAGGGTGACGTTGTAGTTGTTGGTCGAGAGGGAGACGGGGCCGAGGAGCTGGTCCGCGGAGAGTTCGCCGTGGGTGAGGTCTACCTCGCCGTCGAGACGAGCTAGCTGGAAGTCGGTGCGGCTGGTGTGGAAGCGAACCGCTCCGTTGATGTGCTCGAAGTGGGTCTTGCCAAAGAAGTCGCCGTTGAGGGTGACGGGGCCGTTGACGTCGGCGATATCGACGTCGCGGCAGTTGCCCTCGAGGGATACGGCACCGGTGATGGAGCGCGCGCTGAAGTTGGAGCCCTTGTTGTTGATGTGAGCGGTGACGGCGGCTGCGATGGCGTTGAGCTCGATGTCACCGTGGTTGGCGGTGACGATGAGGGGCGTCTTAAGCGAGTTGGCGGTGATGTTGCCGCGATCGACGGTGATGGTGGAGGCGGTGGTGACGGGGACGCGGATGTTGAGGTCGACGCGGGCTCCATCCACGGTGGGTACGGAGAGGGTGAAGGCGTCGCCGGAGTTGCTGAGCGTGGGCGAGAGTTGCTGCGCCTTCGCGGAGGCGTCGGAGTCGGAGCGGGTGTAGACCTGCTTGTGCACGGCTACGTGGATCTGTCCGTCTTCACTGTTGCCGGTGATGACGACCTCGCCGCGTGGGTTGTTGACGGTGAGGGTGGAGCCGACGGGGAAGGTCTGGTCGAGGTTTTGGTCGCTCTCGTGGCGATCGCCGAGGAACTCGTCCATGTTGTCGCCGTTGATGGAGAAGCCGTGCATGAGGCCGAAGCCATTGCCTCCATCGCGGGAGATGTTGATGAGGAGACCGGGGAGGCAGAGCAGCATGAGGAGCATGACGACGCCGCCGCGTCCACGATGATAGGTGGGCTGGTCGGGGTGAACGGTGCGTTCGAAGGCCCATTCGGCGAGGAGGATGGCTCCGCCGGCGAGGAGGATGAGGGGCCACCAGCGGCCGTACCAGAAGAAGAGGCTGGCCTGGTTGATGTTGCCGGTGTGGATGAGCAGGAAGACGACGCCAATGGTGATGAGCACGATGGGGCCGAGAATGGAGCCGCCACGATAACCGCGGGCTGCGTACTTTTGCTGGTCGCGGTACATCTTCCACTGGGCGCGGGTGACGTCGCGCTGGGCGCGCATCTGTTCGCGCATGGCTTTGCGGGCGTAGCGCCAGTCGCCCTGTGGCGGAGGATACGGAGGAGGGTAGGGTGGAGGTGCGCCGGCCATGATTACCTTCCTTCCTGGGAGTTCGAGACGTCGGTGGGGTGAATGGTGGTGACGAGCTCAGTCCCCGGGGTGGCGGAGGGAGGTGCTGTTGGCGGCGGGCCGTAGGGCGGGTAGCCGTAACCGGGATAGCCTGGAGGCGGCTGGCTGGGACGAACTCCGGCGTAGATGGCGCGCTCGAGGAAGGTCATGATGCCGGCGAGGATGAGGAAGAGCGGCCAACTCCGTCCCCAGGAGAGGATGTTGAAGTCGGCGAGGAAGAAGATGACGCCGATGAGGATGGTCCAGACGGCTCCGCGAGCGGCACGGAAGATGCGGATGCGGTACTCCGGGGTGCCATCGTCAGAGAGGCTTTGTCCGGTCTGGGTCATCTTGTGGATGAAGCTCCAGACGCCGATACCGATGAAGAAGATGGGCAGCAGGAGGCGAAAGCTGAAGCCGCGGAAGATGCCGGAGGTGTTGAGGAGAAAGAGCGTGCCGAGGGCGATGAGCCAGATGGCACCGGCCGGGAAACGATTCCCCACGGGAGGAATGGGCTCGGGGGCCAGGCTTGGATCGTAGGGGACGTAGCCTGGGCCGTCGAATGGCGGGGTTACGGGCTGATAGGGGGGCGCGTAGGGCGGGTTCGGCGGCGGGGTGTAGGGCGCGTAGGGGGGCGGCGCGGTGTAGCGCGGTGTCTCCCAGGGGGCACCCCAACTGGAGACGGGGGGAGCCTGCTGGGCAGCGCCAGCGGGCGGGACCGGGGGAACGGGAGGCACGCCGCCAGGCGTGGGCCACGACCTGCCGAAGCCAAGGCGCTCTCCGATATCGTTGAGGCCGAAGGGGTTGGGCAAGGGGGTGCCGTCGCGGCGGGCGCGTGCGGTGTGGTGCGCCTCGATGGACTGGTAGGCTACCCAGCCGAAGACGAAGAGCAGGAAGATGCCATTGGTGTCGACCAGGCTGGAGAGCACGGCGAAGACGACGAGGTGGACGATTCCCTTGGCGTACTGGCCGTTGTACATGGCACCGACGCCGGGGATGAGGCCGAGGAGGGCGGCGAGTCCGGGGTTGGGGACGTCGGCCGGGGGCACGAAGCCTGCTGGCGGGACGGGCGGGACCGGGGGAACGGCTCCGGCGGCACCTGGATCGGCACCTGGGTAGGCATAGCCGGTGGAGGCGGGAGTCGCGAGTTTTACTTCGTTGCACAGACCGCAGGGGAAGGCGTTACCGGAGAGGCGTTCAGACTCGGTGGCCACGGCCCTGCCGCAGATCTGGCAGAAGGAGTGGCGCTGTGGATCGGGCTGCTGCTGGAAGTCGCTCATGCCAGATCTCCTTTCAGTTGCATCGCGGGCTGAGAGTCACCCTGATGGTGAAGCGTTACTGCGTTTGCGGGGAGATCTTGAGGAGGCACGGCGCGGGCTACCATGCGGCCATCGGGGAAGAGGGGCTCGCGCCGGCTGGTTCCGGGGCCCGGCTTGGAGTTGTTCCGGGGCTTCTGCTCATTGGGTTGCGCTGCCGGTTTCTGGCCGGGAGCGGCATCCTGAGGCGCTGGCGCCTTGTCGTCGGCGGGCTGCTGCGGCGAGGGGCTGGAGTCGGAGTCGGTGCGCTGGAGTTCGTGGGCGCGGGCTTCGAGCTCGTAGACGACCTGCAGGTTCTGGCAATACCGGACGACCTGCGCATTCGCCTGATTGAAGCTCTTCCGGATGCTCGATGGCTTCAGATCTTCAGCGCTGATCTGCGAGAGATGGACCCCGGTGAGGTTGAGTGTGAGTGCGATGGAGAAGAAGGCCATGGCGGCCGTCATGGCGAGGCGCGGCTGCAGAATCGTCTGGCCGAGGGAGTGTACGGTGTTGCGCAGGCGGAAGGGAAGGACCTTGGCGCCGGCGTAGTTGGTGGCCCTGGGCACGCCGTAGAGATACGGGCTCGGGACGGGCACGGGCTGAGCGGGGAATGGGATGAACTGGCTGCCGGTGTCCGGGAGCTGCGGGGCAATCTCGGTTGTCTCAGAGACGGCCTGGATGCCGCTGGTCTGGGCGATGATGCGCTCGAAGAGAGCGGAGGCCGGCTCCGGGCGCGGGTCGCGGAGCATCTCGAGCCAGGCACCCCCGCGTTTGGCGTCGATGAACATGCGGCTGCAGGTGGTGCAGCTTGCAAGGTGCTTGTCGAAGAAGGCCTGATCCACCGGGCTTGCCGTGCGGTCGAGGACGTCCATCAGCAGAGTCTCGCAGTGAGCGCAGACCTGCGGTGTACCGGGCTTCACGCTTCCGAATTGGTTGATGTCTGCCACGTTAAACCACCTGCCCTTCTGTACGTTGTAGAAGCCTCGCAAGTTCCCCGCGACCGCGACTGATGCGGCTTTTCACGGTGCCTTCGGGAATGCGCAAGACCTCGGCAATTTCTTTGTAATCCATATCTTCGAGATCGCGAAGAATGACTGCTTCGCGAAGTTCGGGAGAAAGCTGTTTGAGGGCGTGCTGGATGCGCGCCTTGAGCTCGAGACCGGCGACGTGATGCTCCTGCGAGGGCCGGGAGTCGGTGAGCTTGTCGCCTAGGGTGGGACCGTCCTCTTCGCCGTCGAAGCTGGCGTCGAGCGAATCGGACGCGCGCTCGAGGCGGGTGCGGCGGAAGTGATCGACGAGGAGGTTTCGGCAGAGCGTGGTGATCCAGGTCTGGAAGCTGCCCTTGGTGGTGTCGAAGCTGGCCAGATTGCGGTAGAGCTTGAGGAAGACGTCCTGGGTGAGGTCCTCGGCGTCGTTCGCGGAGCCCGTGAAGCGGAAGCAGATGGCGTAGATGCGCCGATGCTGGGAGGATACCAACTGCTGCCAGGCGTGCTGGTCCCCGGCCATGCACTGGCGCACCAGTCTGGCGAGTTCCTGCTGCGCGGCTTCTTGCTCGGGAGTACGCTCCAACGGTACCTGCTCGTCCTTTTGGGATGCGAGAAGTGTACCTTGCTCCACGGTTGCCGGGGGAGTGGAGACCTCGGCAACGGCCTGGGGCCGGCGTGGGAGCAGACGGGCCGGACGAGGCAGGCTGAGTGGCCTGATTGGTGCCGGAAAGGTCGGGATCGCAATGTGTAGAACGCCCATGGATGCTTGTACGCATGGGCGTTCGCGGTAGTTCCGTGTTGTTTCGAAGCTTGTCCTGCTGGAGAGGCCCGCTACGGTCACTGCGTGACGCGTCCTGGGCAGCGCGGTGGGCCTCCCGTTGGCCGGTGTGGGATTGCGTTGCCGGCCAACGGGAGAGTGCCTTACTTGGCGGTGATGACGCCGCACGCGATGCGGTTTCCGGCTGCTCCGGTGGGGTCGGTCTTCTGGTCGTCAGCTTTCTCGTGCACCATGATCGAGGTTCCGAAGATGGAGTTCGGCGCGGCGGGATCCATGGAGAGGTAATCGACCTTGTAGGTCATCTCGCCGGTGTGCTGCTCGCCGATCTGGAGGTTCTTACCGAGGTCGCCGTTGTGGTGGCCCAGAGGATTGTCGAGGCCATGCTGCTTCTTGTCCGGGTTGAAGTGACCCCCGGCGGTCTTGAAGTCGGGGGCGTCGCAGACGGGGTTCTGGTGGATGTGAACGGCATGGTCGCCGATGGGGAGGTTCTTCAGGTTGACCTTGATCTCGACGCCGCCCTTCTTGAGGGGCGAGAAGGTCGCGGTGCCGGCGTCTTCGCCTGCTGAGGTCTTGAGCGGTACCGTGACGGCTTCCTTCGACTTGGCGAAAGCAGGGGCGGCGAGAAGGGTAAGGGCCAGTGCTGCTGCTACAGGGGTGCGCATATTCATAGTCTCTCCGGAGCCGTTTACGGCTCGAGTTGCTCCCCACCAGAGTAACCCGAGGGGCGGATGTATCGTATTCGATATGAAGATTTCGTTTGCCGTTCGCGTTGCCTCGTTGTGCATGCTTCCGTTTGCTCTATTCGCCCAGAAGCCCGATGCTCCTGCGGCCAAGCCCGCCGAGGCGACGACGCCCACTCCGCTGCCCGCAGATGCACATGTAGCGCAGACGGTGGTGGTGGATGGCAAGACGCTGCATTACACGGTGACGATCGGTACGCTGCCGGTGAAGACGAAGGATGGCAAGCCGGCGGGGGATGTCGTCTACACGGCGTATACGGTGGAGGCGCCCGCGGGCACGACGCGGCCGGTGACGTTTGCGATGAACGGCGGGCCGGGGGCTTCGTCGGTGTATCTGAACTTTGGGGCGATCGGGCCGAAGCATGTGGCGTTCGGTTCGGAGGGGGATTCGCCTTCGGATCCGGCTGAACTGAAGGACAATCCGGGGACGTGGCTGGACTTTACGGATCTGGTGTTCATCGACCCGGTGGGCACTGGGTATAGCCGGTCGGTGCTGAATGAGGCAGATACGAAGAAGACTTTTTATTCGACGCAGGCGGATATCGAGTACCTATCGCGGGCGATCTTCGACTGGCTGGTGAAGAACGGGCGGATGATGAGCCGCAAGTACTTTGTCGGCGAGAGTTATGGAGGGTACAGGGGGCCGCGGGTGACGCATTATCTGCAGACTTCGCTGGGCGTGGCGATGAATGGCGTGGTGCTGGTGTCGCCGTACCTGAATCCAAACCAGGATGCGAATGCGGATCTGTCGCCGGTGCCGTGGATGATGACGCTGCCGTCGATTGCCGCGGCGCACCAGGAGAGGCAGAAGGCGCTGACGAAGGAGTCGATGGACGCGGTGATTGCGTATACGCGTGGAGACTATGCGGTGGCGCTGTTGAAGGGCAGGTCGGACCCGTCGGCGACGACGGCGATGCTGCAGCATGTGACGGAGATCACGGGGCTGGACCCGGTGTTTGTGAAGCGGTCGGGTGGGCGGCTTGAGACGCAGGCGTATCTGCGGGAGGTCTTCCGGGCGGAGGGCAAGCTGGGTAGCCGGTACGACCCGAATGTGACGGCGCCGGATCCGTTTCCGAACGATCCGGACCAGAGGTCGAACGATCCGATTCTCGAGAGCATCATCGCTCCCACGACGACGGCGATGGTGAACTTTGTGACGCAGACGGTGGGCTGGAAGGTGGATGGGCGGTATGAGGCGCTCTCGACCGAGGTGAATCGGAACTGGGACTTCGACTCTTCCGCGCTCAGGAACGGAGCGGTGGAGGATCTGCGGGAGGCGGTGTCGGCGGACACCAAGATGCGGGTGTTGATTGTGCATGGGTGGAACGATCTCTCGTGCCCGTTCATGGGCTCGGTGCTGACGGTCGACCAGATGCCGATGATGGGCGATGCGTCGCGGGTGCAGGTGCACGAGTACCCCGGAGGGCATATGTTTTATAGCCGGTTGGCGAGCTCGATGGCGCTACGGAAAGATGTGATGGAGATGGTGGGGAAGCACTGACATCTGATTTCCAGCTATAGCACTGAGTGCTATGATTTGTTCAAGACCATGCAGAGCTTTTCGGTCTATCAAACGAAGCAGTTCGCACGATTTGCCAGAAGGGCTCGTCTAGCCGACGACGATCTCTGGCAAGCGGCGCACCGTGCGAATGAGGGCCTGATCGATGCTGATCTTGGCGGCGGTGTGATCAAACAGAGGATTGCGCGGAGAGGCGATGGGAAGTCCGGAGGATCGAGGACCATTCTTCTCTTTCGGCAGGGCGATCGAGCTGTCTTCGTCGATGGGTTCGAGAAGAAGGATCAGGCGAATATCAGTCTGGCCGATCTCCAGAAGTATCGTGCTTTCGCAAAATATGTCTTTGCTTTATCCGAGACCGGGACGACCGAAGCTGTTCGCACCGGCGTTTTTCTGGAGATTCGTCCGTCGAGGGAGGGATAGGGATGTCTAACAAATACCGCAGCAGAGCCTCCGCCGTCATTCACAAGTCGATGAAGGACTTTGAACGAATCGGGCTGGTCGACAAGAAAACGATGCGCGACTTTGACAGGATGTGTCTTACTCCCATCGAAGCGATGCCACCGGAGAAGATCGTGGCGATTCGCGAACGGGAAGATGTGAGCCAGGCAGTCTTCGCGTTCTACCTGAACGTAACGCCCAGCCTGGTGAGCAAGTGGGAGCGTGGCGAGAAGAAGCCTCAGGGAGCTTCGTTGAAGCTTCTGAACCTCGTAGACAAGAAGGGGCTGGATCTCGTCGCCTGAGGAGGCGCAGATAAGGGAATTGGTGATGATGCCTTGGCGCGCCAGGTCGTTTGAAGTCCTTCGAAATATTGCAGAGGCAGCGCATGTTCGGGAGGAGTGGGCCGAATATGCATCCTTTTGTACGGTTTACGAGAAGGGATTGCGAAAGGACGCCTTTGTGCATCTTGAGCGATTCCTGTGCCAGATTGAGAGGGCTCCGTTCGCGGAACGAAAGACCTTCATCAGTTGGCTTCTCCATCGAGCGGAGGGGCAAGACGGGCGCGATATGCTGCTTCCACATCCTCTGCGTATCAGGCTTCTGGAACCGACTCTTTTGGAATGGACTCTTGTTGAGCCAGCGTGTGCCGAACCACATCGATGGTTAGGAGACCACGAGCATCTTCAACGGGCAGTGGAGCTGGACCCCTGCGATGAATTGGCTCGGTTGAAGCTGGTCAATTCCCTCGTCGCGAGGGTTACATGAAGCACACATGAACTGCCGTACGGTTATCTCGGAGTCGCTCACGAGGATTTTGCCAGCCTTGACGAGGCAGAAGCGCTTCTCAAGGGGGTTTCAAAAGAAGAAGATCGCATTGTATGGGATGCAGAGATCACCGAACAAAGGGAGCTGATTGCGGCTTACCTACGATCCAAGGACGATCCGAAGGCATAATCTACGCCTGGATCGCAGGCAGCTCCAACTGCTCGGACTCATGCTCATCCAGATAAGGCTTGAAGCAGGCGCGGCAGCGGGCCTCGTAGACTCCGGCGGCTCCGACGACGACCAGCTCCTGGCTGGCGCCTAAGCGCTGGGTGTGGATGGCGGGCTGGCCGCAGACCATGCAGACGGCGGAGAGCTTCGCGACTTCGTCGGCGACGGCCATGAGAGCTGGGATGGGGCCGAATGGCTCTGCCGTGAAGGTGGTGTCGAGACCGGCGAGGATGATGCGCTTGCCGAGATGGACGAGCTCCACGACGAGAGGGACGATGGCTTCATCGAAGAACTGGGCCTCGTCGATGCCGACGACTTCGATGGACTCGAGCTGGGGGTAGAGAGCTTCGCGGAGACGCTCCGTGTTCGCCACCGTCATGGCCTCGTGGGTCTGGGCGCTATGGCTGGCGATGGACGTGCGATGGTAGCGGAGATCGATATCGGGTTTGAAGCAGGCTACGCGCTGGCGAGCGATGCGCGCGCGCTTGAGACGGCGGATGAGCTCTTCACTCTTGCCGGAGAACATCGGTCCTACGATCACTTCAATACGGCCTGGAGAGGGTGCGGTCATGTACGGGTGCCTTTACCGTATCGTAACCGCCGGAGCGGGGGTGGCCCGGTGGATTTCCGGGCCGAATCCGAGTTTCCTGAGGAGAAAATATTTGGTTTTTTCCGGGTTAGGGGAGAGGCTGCCAGAGCTCGACGCGATTGCCCTCGGGGTCCTGGATCCAGGCGAAGCGGCCGTACTCGTAGTCTTCGCGTTTGGTGTCGATCCAGACGCCGGAGTCGGCGAGCTGCTGGAGGAGGGCGTCGAGGTCGTCGACGCGGAAGTTGATCATGGCGGTCTGGATGCCGGGGCCGAAGTAGCGGGTGTCCTGAGGGAAGAGCGACCAGACGGTCATGCCGGTGGTGGCTGGAACCTCGTCGGTCCAGAGGAAGTTCGCTCCGCGGTGGTCGGAGAGGGTGATGCCGAGGTTGCGGCTGTACCACTCGGCCAATGCCCTGGGGTCGCTCGCTTTCAGGAAAACTCCGCCGATTCCGGTGACTCTCGCCATGCCGATCCTCCTCCAGAGATTCTTGTGTCGTCTTACGTGGCCAGTTTGGCCACCAGATGTGTGACGGCTCCGCGGTCGATGGTGTTGGCTGCGAGTTGCACTCCGGCTGCGATATCCGGGGCGAGACCCGCGGTGACCAGGACGGCGGCGGCGTTCAAGAGAACGACATCGCGGCGTGGGCCGTGCTCTCCGGCGAAGATGTTCTTGAGAATTGAGGCGTTTTCGAGTGCGTCGCCACCCTGGAGACTCCCAGAGGGCGCACGCGAGAGACCGGCCTGCTCCGGGGTGAAGGTGGCGAGGGTTACGGTGCCGTCGCGGACCTCGGCGACGAGGCTGGGACCCTCGATGGAGATCTCATCCAGGCCCGTGCCGTTGGCGGCCTCGCCGTGGACGACGAAGGCGTGGCGGGTGCCGAGCTCGGCCATGGCTTCGGCGACGAGGGGAACGAGGTGCGGTGCGTAGACGCCCATGACCTGGGCGCAGGCACCGGCGGGGTTGGTCAGGGGGCCGAGGATGTTGAAGACGGTGCGGACACCGAGGGCCTTGCGGATGGGCATGACGGTGCGCATGGCAGGGTGGTGCGCGGAGGCGAGGAGGAAGACGAAGCCGTGATCGCGGAGGGCGGTGGCGGCTTCGTTGGGCGCGAGGCTCACAGGGATGCCGAGGGCTTCGAGCACGTCTGCGGAGCCGGACCGAGAGGTGACGGCGCGATTGCCATGTTTGGCGACGGTGGCCCCGGCGGCTGCGGCGACGAGGGCGGCGGCGGTGGAGATGTTGAAGGTGCCGCTGAGGTCTCCGCCGGTGCCGCAGGTGTCGACGAGGGCGGTGCGCTCGACGTTGGTGAGGGGCAGGGGCGTTGCGGCGGCGCGCATGGCGTCGACGAAGCCGGCGACCTCGAGGACGGTTTCGCCGCGTGCGGCGAGGCCTCCGAGGAGGGCTGCGAGCTCCAGTTCGGGGTTTGCGCCGGAGAAGAAGGTCTCCATGAGATGGCGCGCCTCGGGCCGGGAGAGCACGGCGCGGTCTTCGATCAGGCGCTTCAGGAAGGGCTTCAACGACATAGAAAGAGCGTATCAGGTGCGGTTTGGGAGGATTTCGTTCGCTTACCGGACAGATGATCCGATATTCATCCTCCCCGGCTTGCCGCTCGTTGTTTGGCTCCGCTACACTTCTCGCGTATCTCAAGAAAGACCGTCCGGCGGGCACACATCATGAAGATTCACGAGTATCAGGCAAAAGACATTCTGCGGAAGTACAACGTGCCGGTTCCAGGCGGCGAGATGGTGACCACGCTGGAGCAGGCGGACACCGCAGCCAAGGCGCTGTTTTCGGCCGGTAACGCGGTGGTTGTCGTGAAGGCTCAGATTCATGCGGGCGGACGCGGCAAGGGCGGCGGCGTGAAGGTGGTGAAGAACCTCGAGGCAGCCAATGAGGCGGCGAAGGCTATTCTGGGCATGCAGCTTGTGACGCACCAGACCGGCGCGGCTGGCCAAAAGGTCCAGAGGCTGCTGATCGAAGAGGGTTCGGCGATCGACCGCGAGCTTTACCTCGGTCTGGTGCTGGATCGTGCTTCGGCGAAGATCGTCTTCATGGCCTCGCAGTCCGGCGGCATGGAGATCGAGGAGGTCGCGCATGCGACTCCGGAGCTGATCTATAAGGAGTACGTCGATCCCGCGGTCGGCTTCCAGCCCTTCCAGGCGCGCAAGCTGGCGTTCAAGCTCGGCCTGACGACGGCGCAGATCAACCCTGCCGTGGCGTTCATGATGGGCCTGTACAAGGCTTTCGTCGAGACGGATTCGACGCTGATGGAGATCAACCCTTTCATCACGACGAAGGACGGCAAGTTGATGGCGCTGGACTGCAAGATCAACTTCGACGACAACGCGATGTTCCGTCACAAGGACCTGAAGGAGCTGCGCGACCTTGCGGAGGAAGATCCGCTTGAGGTCGAAGCCTCCAAGTTCGCCCTGAACTACATCAAGCTCGACGGCTCGATCGCCTGCATGGTGAATGGCGCGGGTCTGGCGATGGCGACGATGGACATCATCGAGTACGCCGGCGGCAAGGCTGCGAACTTCCTCGACGTAGGCGGTGGAGCCAACCAGGAGCAGATCGAGAATGCGTTCGGCATCCTCCTCTCCGACCCCAACGTGAAGGCGATCTTCATCAACATCTTCGGCGGCATTCTGCGCGTGGATGTGCTGGCCACGGCGGTGGTCGCGGCGGCGAAGAAGCTGAACGTTTCGATCCCGATCATCCTTCGCCTTGAGGGAACGAACGTGGAAGAAGGCCGCAAGATTCTGGCTGAGTCTGGATTGAAGTTCCAGGTCGGCGCAACGATGAAGGAAGCTGCCGACTTGGCTGTCGCCGCGGCGAAGGGGGGCAACTAATGGCGGTTCTCGTTGACAAAAATACTCGTCTGATCGTGCAGGGCATCACGGGCCGCGAAGGCACCTTCCATGCGAAGGGCTGCTCGGAGTACTCGAAGCAGTTCGGCTACGACATCGTTGTCGGCGGCGTGACCCCCGGCAAGGGCGGCACGACGCATGAGGGATGGCCCGTCTTCAATACGGTGGAAGAGGCTGTTGCCGCAACCGGTGCGAACGCCAGCGTTATCTTCGTTCCGCCACCGTTCGCGGCGGACGGCATCCTGGAAGCGACCGACGCCGGCTTGCCGCTGGTGATCTGCATTACGGAAGGCATTCCTACGCTGGACATGGTGAAGACGTGGGAGGTCGTGAAGAACTCGAAGACCCGTCTCATCGGACCCAACTGCCCCGGCGTCATCTCGCCCGGCAAGGCCAAGATCGGCATCATGCCCGGACGCATTCACAAGGAAGGCTCTGTGGGCATCGTCTCGAAGTCCGGCACGCTGACGTATGAGGCTGTCTACCAGCTCACCACGCGCGGCATCGGGCAGTCGACCGCGATCGGTATTGGCGGCGACCCCATCATTGGGACAACGCACATCGACGCGCTGCGCCTGCTGCAGGACGATCCCGAGACCGAGGCAATCATTATGATCGGCGAGATCGGCGGCTCAGCCGAAGAGGCTGCGGCGAAGTTCATCAAGGAATATGTGACGAAGCCTGTGGTTGGGTTCATCGCTGGGCAGACGGCGCCTCCGGGCCGCCGCATGGGCCATGCGGGCGCGATCATCTCGGGCGGCGAGGGCACGGCTGCCGAGAAGATGAAGGCGATGACTGAGGCTGGCATCACGGTGGTTAAGTCGCCGGCTGAGATCGGTGAGGCTATGGCTGGGCTTTTGGGTAAAGCTTAGTTGGAATAGAGAATACGAACGGCAGAGCCTCGGCTCTGCCGTTTTCCTTTGGGTGAAGAGGTGGCGACCACATATACTGGCGCGGATCCCATTCACTCATGATGTCGACTGAAACCGTTTTGACAACCGAATGGCCTATCCGGCACCGGCGCTGGGTGCAACTGGCTGCGCTGGCGGCGCTCGTTTGCCTGGGTGTCGCGCTGCGTGTGGTGAACCTGAACGGCGTTACGCGACGCACGCCCGATGAGTACGCCTATGCCGAGGCAGGGAAGGTGTTGGTGGCGCAGGGGCGGGCGGGTGTGCCGATGTTGATGGAGCACGTGGCCGCGAATCCCATGACGGCTGCGAACCCGGTGCGCGCGGGGTATCTCTTTCTGGTTGCGGATGCAATGCGGTTGACGGGGCACACGGACGAGTTCGCCGGGGCCGAGCTGGCGTGTGCCGCATCCATCGTGTGCGTGCTCCTGCTTGCGGTGGTTGCGTGGCGGAGGTTTTCGCCTGGAGTGGCCCTGGTGGCGATGCTGCTCTATGCGGTGAATCCGGCTGCGTTGATGACGGCGCGGCGTGGATGGGGCGATACGGTGATTGAAGCGGTCGCGCTGCTGATGTTGCTGGCCGCATGCGAGGTGGCTGCGGGTTCGCGACCCATGGGCTGGGGAATCCTCGTTGCTCTGCCTGGAGGATTCGCGATTACGCTGAAGCAGACTGCGGTGCTCAGCTTCGCGTTCTGCGCAGGCTGGATTCTGGTGGTCTTGTGGTTACGCAGACAGCGGCGGGATGCTGCGCTGTTTGCGGGGCTCTGTACCCTGACTGTGCTGGTTGCGGTGGCGTGGCTGGCTCATCTGCTGGGTGGATGGCAGCACTTCGTCGCGTTCCTCACGAACAGCATGAACTCGTCGACGGGGAATGCGTACAGCATGGCGTACGAGGGGGGCTCGCCGTTGCGCCTGGGCAGGGCGTTCCTGGTCGTCAGTGCGCCTACGGTGATGCTGGTTCTGGCGGCGATTGGGTATGCACGTGACCTGAGCCGGCCGGTGCCGGTGGAGCGGCAAATGACCTGGGCCTTCTTCGGATTGTGCGTGGTCTTTCTGGCCACGGTGACCTTGATGAACAACCGGATGAATCTTCGTTATCTTGCGCCGCTCTATGCCCCTGAGGCTCTGCTGGCTGGGGTGGGGATGGCGTTTCTGGTGGATATGGCGACGCAGAGGCGCCCGGCGTGGGGGGCTCCGGTGGCCGGTGTTGCCGGGATGCTTGTGTTGGGTGCGGCTGCGCTGGACTATACCCACTTTCGGACGGAGTTCGCTCTGCCCGACGTGCAGGATCTCTCGGTGCGGATGGTGGTGGAGGCCGCTGGCTCTCCGACACCTGTTGCCCTTGACGCGAGCGGCGCTGCGGTGCCTCCGGGGGGCGTCGAATTCTGGATCGCGGCTGCGGTCAAGGCCTCGCAGGCCGGGGAGTGTCAGGCCACGATCGATACCTCGACCCATGCGGTGCAGATCGACGCCAACAGCGCCCTTGCATGGAATAACCTGGCAGCGGGCTTCGAATGCAGTCACCAGTGGCCGGCTGCGATTAGCGCGGCGCAGCATGCGTTGCAGATCCAGCCCGACTTTCCACTGGCTCGCAACAACCTGAACTGGTCGCTCGAGCAGCAGGCCAAAGAGTCTTCGAAGTAGATCGTTTCCCCGCTATACTTCCGGCATGCGAACGAAGATGCGTTTGTTTTCCCTGGTTGGCCTGCTACTGCTGGCCGCGGCTGTTCAGGCTCAGACGGTTACGGTCAGCTTTCCCGCTGCGCAGTCGGCGAAGCCGCTGGACGGGCGTGTGCTGTTTCTGCTCTCGAACGACGGGAGCGCGGAGCCGCGGATGCAGATCGACGATACGCCTCGATCGCAGATCGTCTTTGGGGTAACGGTCGATGGGTGGAAGCCGGGTGAGGCGGTGAAGATCGACGACGCGGCGAGCGGGTATCCGGTGAGGAAGCTGAGCGAGGTGCCGCCGGGTGACTATACGGTGCAGGCGGTGCTCGATGTGTACGAGACCTTCCACATGGGCGACGGGAGGACGATCAAGCTGTCGGCGGATCGTGGGGAGGGCAAGCACTGGAATCTTGCGCCGGGGAACCTGTACAGCGCGCCGAAGAAGGTGCATGTGGGGCCGGGCGCCGCGCCGGTTGCGGTGTCGCTCGACAAGTTGATTGGGCCGATTACGCCGGAGCCGGATACGAAGTATGTGAAGCATCTGAAGGTACAGAGCGCGCTGCTAACGAAGTTTTGGGGGAGGCCCGTGTTTCTGACGGCGATTGTGCTGCTGCCGGAGGGGTTCGCGGAGCACCCGAACGCGCACTATCCGCTGGCGATCTTTCATGGTCATTTCCCGGAGGGATTTGACGACTTCCGGACTACGCCGCCCGATCCGAACCTCAAGCCGAACTACTCGGAGCGGTTTCACCTGGCGGGGTACAACCGGATTCAGCAGGAGGAGGCTTACAAGGAGTTTCAGCAGTGGACGTCGAAGGGCTTTCCACGTGTGCTTGTGTTGCAGATTCAGCATGCGAACCCGTTCTACGACGACAGCTACGCGGTGAACTCGGCGAATCTGGGGCCGTATGGCGACGCGATTGAGACGGAGCTGATCCCTGCGGTGGAGAAGCAGTTTCGCGGCATCGGGCAGGGCTGGGCGCGGTTTCTGTATGGCGGCTCGACCGGCGGGTGGGAGGCGATCGCGGTGCAGATGTTCTATCCGGAGCACTATAACGGCGCGTACATCGCGTGCCCGGATCCGGTGGACTTTCACGCCTATATGACGGCCGATCTCTACAACCAGGCGAACATGTTCTACCTGCCCGGCGCGAACAAGCAGGTGGAGCAGCCCGCGATGCGCGACTATCTTGGCCACACGCTGATCAGCATGCGCGACAACATCGCCTATGAGGCGGCGCTGGGCGATCATGGGCGGTCGGGCGACCAGTTCGACATCTGGCAGGCGGTCTTCTCGCCCGTAGGGCCGGATGGTTACCCGCTGGAGATCTTCAATAAGACCACCGGGGCGATCGACCACAAGACCGCCGCGTACTGGCGTGAGCACTACGATCTGAATGCGATCCTTCAGCGCGACTGGGCTACGCTGGGGCCAAAGGTTCAGGGGAAGCTGCATCTTTATGTCGGTTCGGACGATACGTACATGCTGAACAACGCGGTGTATCTGATGGAGGACTTTCTGAAGACGACGGGCACGCCTGGGCATGGGGTTCCGTATGACGGCGAGGTGAAGTACGGGCCGCGCGCGGAGCATTGCTGGAACGGTGACCCGTCGCTGCCGAATGCGTATTCGCGCCTGCACTACAACACGATGTACCTGCCGAAGATGATGGAGAGGATTGCGAAGACGGCTCCGGCGGGTGCGGATATGAGCTGGAGGTACTGAGGATTGACGGTGTTTTTACCGCGTTCCGGTACACTAAAGAGACTGTTTTACCAAGGAGAACTCCGTTGTCACAGCGCACCTTCAGCATCATCAAGCCCGACGCCGTCCGCAAGGGCTATACCGCCGCCATTCTCGCCAAGATTGAAGAGGCCGGCTTCAAGATCGTTTCGATCAAGCGCCTCTCGATCTCGAAGGCCCAGGCCGAGGGTTTCTACTATGTTCACGCCGAGCGCGGTTTCTTCGGCGAACTGACCGACTTCATGAGCTCCGGGCCAATCTTCCCGATGGTGCTCGAGAAGGACAACGCGATCGCCGACCTGCGCAAGCTGATGGGCGCGACCAACCCGGCACAGGCTGAAGAGGGCACGATCCGCAAGGAGTTCGCCGCTTCGATCGGGGAGAACGCCATCCATGGTTCGGATGCTGAAGAGACGGCTGCGTTTGAGATCGGCTACTTCTTCGCTGGAATCGAACTGAAGTAAAGGCTTTACAACGAAAAAAGGCAGAGGCCCAAGTGGCCTCTGCCTTTTTCGTTTGCAGTTTACTTCTTTGGGGTGAACAACTTCAGGTCGATGGATTCGCCCATGGCCTTGTAGCCGGCGTCCTTCGGGTGGAGATGGTCGCCGCTGTCGTAGGCGGGATTGAAGACGGTCGGGTTGGCGGGATCCTGCGTGGCCTTGTCGAAGTCGATGACGCCGTCGAGATCGCTGCTGGTGCGGATCCAGGTGTTGACGGCGGCACGGGCGGCTTCGCCCTCGGTGGACTGGTACCCTGCGCCGACGTACGGTGTGAGCGTGGCTCCGATGATCCGGATGCCGTGGGTGTGGGCGCGGTCGGCCATCTGCTTGAAGCCCTGGATGATGTCGGCGGCGGAGATGACGTCGTAGGGCTTCTTGGAATCGAAGGCGTGGCCGATGTCGTTGATGCTTTCCATGACGACGACGTACTTGACGCCGGCCTGTGCGATGACGTCGCGGTCAAAGCGGGCCAGCGCATTGGGGCCGGTGTTGTCGTGCAGGATGCGATTGCCGCCGATGCCCATGTTCAGCACGCCGAGGCCGGAGGTCTTCTTGTCTTTGGCCAGGCGCGCGGCGAGGATATCGGGCCAGCGGGTGTTGGTGTCCCTGGTGGACTTCGCGCCATCGGTGATGCTGTCTCCGAAGGCGACGATGGAGGCGTCGGAGGCGGGTACGCGGACGTCGATGCCTTTGAGGAAGTCCCAGTTCGCGAACTCCTTCGCGCCCTCGAGCGAGGCCTTGCCGACGGCGTTGCCGGGTGCGATGTAGTTGGTCTGGTAGGCCGCGCCGTGCTGGCTCAGCCTGGAGATGGTCTGGGCCGGGATAAAGATGCTGACGGCGACGTCGGCTCCGGTGGGCAGGGTGAGGGCGAATCCATCGGAGACGGCGAGGGCTCCGGCGGGGATGGTGATGGTGGGGCTTCCGCCGAAGGTGACGGCGTTTGCCGACGCGAGCTTGATGCTGCCGCCGCCGGCGCTGAGCGCGACGTGGACCGCGCCGACGGTCAGGGGCTCGGTGCCGAACTCATTGGTCAGCACGACGCGCGTGTACGCCCCACCCAGCGACACATGCACGATCTCGCGAAGGGTCATGTCGGCGGAGCCGGGTCCATCCGGCTTGTTGGCCGCAGCCATCGGCGCAGCGCCCCAGGTGCCGACCCAGTGATCCGGCAGGGCCTTCGCGGCGAAGACATGCACGGGCATAGCAAGGACGCAGACTGCAACGACGGAAGCGAGATGGTTCTTCAGGGTCAGTTTCAAGGCGGAATCCTTCATGGGATGGGATCTTGCATGCGACTAGCGGAAACAATTTCTCCGCGCAAACCATAGTACCGCTCGGGTGGTGTCTTCACGAGCGATAGCGGCATCACGTATAGTTTCGAGTGCCGGGGAGCAAACGTTTTCTCCCCCGATTCGACGGATGAAAAAGGACCCTCACACAATGACCTGGGCACGCGCTATTCTGCTTACGATGACCTTTTCGACGATTGCGACCGCGCTTCAAGCGTCGGTGACCAAAGCTCCCTTCGGCAAGACGCAGGACGGCACACCCGTCGAGATCTACACCATCACCAGCGGCAAGGCGGAGGCGCGCATTATGACCTATGGCGCGCGCGTGGTGTCGCTGAAGGTTCCGGATCGCGACGGCAAGGTGGGTGACGTGGTGCTTGGTTACAACTCCGTGGCGGAATACCAGGCGGACCCGAGCACCTACTTCGGTTCGATCGTGGGGCGGTACGGAAACCGGCTGGCGAAGGGCACGTTCGCGATCGACGGTAAGGAGTATCACGTGCCGGTGAACAACAACGGGCAGTCGCTGCATGGCGGCACGCTGGGCTTCGACAAGCTGGTGTGGACGGGCAAGGAGATCCCGGATGGCGTCGAGATGACGCTGGTCTCGAAGGACGGCGACATGGGGTATCCCGGCACGATGACCACGCATGCGAAGTACACGCTGCATGGCGCGACGCTGCGGATCGACTACACGCTGTCGACCGATAAGACGACGGTAGCGAATATTACGAATCACTCGTACTTCAATCTTTCCGGCGATGGCTCGGGCAGCATTCTGGACGAGATCATCACGATTCCCGCGAGCCGGTACACGCCGGTGACGCCCGTGCTGATTCCGACGGGCATCGAGCCGGTTGCGGGGACGCCGTTCGACTTCACCAAACCGACGGTGATCGGCAAGCGCATCGACGAGGCGAACGAGCAGTTGAAGATCGCCGGCGGCTACGACCACAACTGGGTGCTGAACGGGCAGATGGGCGTGCTGCATGAGGCGGCGAAGGTCGAGGATCCGAAGTCGGGACGCGTGCTGACGGTGACGACGACGGAGCCGGGCGTGCAGTTTTATACCGGCAACTTCCTGGATGGCACGTTCAAGGGCAAGACGGGGGCGGTGTATGCGAAGCATGCTGGGCTCTGCCTGGAGACGCAGCACTTTCCGGATTCACCCAACCATCCGAGCTTTCCTTCGACGCTGCTGAAGCCTGGACAGCCGCGGCACAGCACGACGATCTTTACGTTCACGACAGAAGCGAAAAAGTAACGCTTTTTGTTCGAACGGCTCCGGAACGCTACGGCGCTTCGGAGCCGTTTGCTTTTGTGACCCACGATGACCATGGATGAGGACTACGCAGAACGGGGCGATGACGACGATGAGAGCGAGCGCTTTCATCTGGACGACTCATCGATTGCGGCGGCTGCCATGGCGCCTCCTGCTCCCCGGCCTGTTGTGCCCGGGCGTGGTTCTGCCGGCGTGCTGCGGAGGGAGTTGAACGAACGGGCGTTCCGCTATGCGGTGCGTCGCGGTTTGGTACATGACATGACGCCGACTGCGCATCCGTCGGTGGTGTTTGGGCCCGATGGGACGCGGCATGGCAACTTTCTCGATGCGACGTATCGGGCGATTGTGGCGGATGCGGGGTGGGCGAAGCGGCTGACGAAGGCCCACACGGCGCACCGCCGGGTGTGGCCGAGGGCGGAGTGGCGATGGAGGGAGCTCGATGCGGCGGCGAGCTCCGATGCGTTGTTGATGAATGTGTTCTGTTATCCCGGGGTGCTGGAGGGGAGGGAACTGCGAGCCCTGCTGGGCGTGGTGGCGGGGGTGCATCCGGAGTTTGGATATACGCCTCGGATTCCGCTTAAGAATGGCACGTTCGATCGCACCGAGATCGATCTGCGGCTGGGCGACCTGCTGGTGGAGGCGAAGCTGACGGAGACGGCGGTGGGGCCTACGCGGCGCGCCCTGCTGGACCGGTATCCGGGGTTTGTGGAGGCCTTCGAGCCGCGGCTGGAGGAGAATATTCCCGGGTATCAACTGCATCGCGGCGTGCTGGCCGCGGCGTCTTCGCCGGGCGCACGGTTCTGCGTGCTGGCCGATGTGCGGCGGCCCGACCTGCTGGAGGCGTGGCATGCGGTGATGGCGACGGTACGGACGGCTGACTTGCGGTGCAGGCTGCAGATGCTGACGTGGCAGGAGGTGGCGGCGGCGCTGCCGGAGGAGCTGCAGGGATTTCTGGAAGAGCGGTACGGCATTGTCCCGATGTGAAATCATTTCAAGGAGGCAACTTTTCCTGTAGCGAGTCGATACTCGGGTGTCGTATCGTTGTGAGCACATGGAAACGGTTCCCAATTGGGATTTTTAAAGAATGCGTCAGACCGAACCCCGGAAGGAATCAATGCGTCGAATCTGTTTTACGTTGAAAGTCCGTCCGGAATGCCTTGCCGAGTACCGGGTGCGCCATGCCGCGGTATGGCCGGAGATGCAGGATGCGCTGCGGGAGACGGGTTGGGCGAACTACTCGCTCTTCCTGCGGGAGGATGGTCTCCTGGTGGGGTACCTGGAGTGTGAGGACTTTGCCGCGTCGCAGGCGGGGATGAAGAAGCATCCGGTGAATGCTCGGTGGCAGGCGGAGATGGGGCCGCTGTTCGAGACGCTGGAGGGTGGGCCGGACGACAGTATGAAGCCTCTGGACGAGGTCTTTCATCTGGCCTAGCCGAGCGGTTTGGCCAGGCGCATTTCGTTGGTTTCGACGAAGCCCACGGACTCATACAAGGCGCGGCCGTCGGCGGATGCAGCGAGGGTGACCTGATCGATGGCGTTGACTGCACACCAGTGCAGCATCTCGTTCATCGGGCTGCGTGCGATGCCTCGTCTGCGGTGGGAGAGAAGCGTGTAGACGTTGGCGATGTGGGCCCAGCGCCCTACCCGGAAGCATCCGGGGATGGGGCCAAGTTCACGCAGGAAGACGCCTCCGCCGGCAACGACGGTATCGTCTTCTTCGACGAGCCATCCGATGTACGTGCCCGCTTCGATCTGCGCGCGAAACCAGGGCTCGGCTGCTGCGATTAGCTGCTCGGCCTGCTCGGGCGTGACGGAGCCCATGTCGAGGAACATGAGGCCACGGTGGCGGGCGATGATGGGGGCGTCCTCCGCTGTGGCGCAACGAAGCTGTGGCACTAGCTGTACTTCACCCAGCGCAGGATCTCGGGCAGGTTGGGCTTCTTGCCGTACATGAGGATGCCGACGCGGTAGATGCGGCTGGCGATCCAGAGGACGGCGTAGATCGTCAGGGACATGAGCACGAACGAGAGGGCGAGTTCCCAGGGCTGGGGCATTGCCAGCGAGACGCGGAAGTTCATCAGCAACGGCGTGCAGAAGGGAATCAGCGAGACGATCCGCGCCCACGTGCCGCCGGGGTTGGTGGTGACCACGGGGATCATTAGCATGCAGAAGGCGAGCGGAAGAACGAGGAACATGTTGAGCTGCTGGAGCTCCTGCTCGGAGTTGGTCATGGAACCCAGCGCGGCCGCCATCGACGAGTAGAGCAGGAAGCCGAAGATGAAGTAGAGGACGAAGAAGATGGCCTGCACCACGGTGATGGAGAAGGAGAATGAGCCGCTGCCCATCATGCCGGAGATGGGCGCGAGAATGAGCGCGGCCAGCATCCAGATGAGGATCTGCGTGATGCCGACCGAGCCCACGCCGAGGATCTTGCCGGCGAGCATCTCTTCCGGAGTGATGGTGGCGAGCAGAACCTCGAAGACGCGCGAGGTCTTCTCTTCGATGATGGAGCGGGCCACGTTCATGCCATAGAGCATGACCACCATGTACATGAGGAAGAAGAGGATGTAAGCGACGGCAAAGGAGCCGTTGACGCTCTTGGACTTGCCGCTGGAGCTGGAGGTGTCGATGGTGACGGGCGCCATCATCGAGTCGACGTCGGAGGCGACCATCCCCTGGTGCGTCAGGCGCTCGCGGACGAGCACGGTCTGCAGGGCGTCCTTGAGGACGGAGCTGGTGGAGATATCGGCTTTGGAGCGTGGCTTGAAGTCGAAGGCGGGCCGGTCGTTTGCGCTCTTGGCGGGGGTGATCCAGAGGTATCCGTCGATGCTCTGGTCGGCGAGTTCCTGGTCGAGCATGGCGCGGACGCCGTCGCCGGGGGCCATGGTGTCGACGGTCATCTGGCTGCCGTCGCCCTTCTTCAGTTGGTCCTGAAGGTCCATGACAAGCTGCGTGTCCTTGCTGACGATGATGAGGTGCGAGGTGGAGCGGGTGCTCTTGGCGAGGATCGCCGATCCCACGACGAACGCGACCATGAGGATGGGGATGAGGATCGTGGCGACGAGAAAGGCCTTCGTCCGGACGCGCTCGAGATATTCACGCTTTGCGATCAGCCAGGCACTATGCATCGACGTTTCCCCCTACGACTTCGATAAATATCTCTTCCAGGGTCGGTTCGATGACCTCGAAGCGACGGATGCGCATGCCGTTGGCGACGGCGGCGGCGAGCAGGGGCTGCGCATCGGGATCGGTGCCGGGTGTGCTTTTCAACTTGATCTCCATGCGGCCGGAGAAGTGCTCGGAGCTTTCGATGGAAGGATGGCGCAGGACGGATCCGTTCTCTTCGTACTCGATGACGACGCGATTGCGCGGGTACTGGCGCTTGACCTCGCGCATGGAGCCCTGGAGGACGAGGTTGCCGCGATGGACGAGGGCGATCTCGTCGCACATCTTTTCAGCCTGATCCATGCGGTGGGTGGAGAAGAGGATGGCGCGTCCCTCGTTGCGCAGGTCCATGAGCGTGTCCTGGAGGAGCTTGCCGTTGACGGGGTCGAGGCCGCTGAAGGGCTCGTCCATGATGACGAGGTCGGGCTCGTGCAGGAGGGCGGCGATGAACTGGATCTTCTGCTGCATGCCCTTGGAGAGGTCTTCGGTCTTCTTGGGCATGGCCTCGGTGATCTCGAGGCGTTCGCACCACTGGGTGGCTCGGGCTCGGGCCGTGGCGGCGTCGAGGCGGTGGAGCTGGCCAAGGAAGGTGAGCTGGTCAAGCACGTTCATCTTTTTGTACAGGCCGCGCTCTTCCGGCAGGTAGCCCACGCGCTTGAGGTTATTGCGGGTAAAGGGCTGGCCGAACAGGCTCACCGTGCCGGAGTCGGGGACCGTGATGCCGATCATCATGCGGATGGTCGAGGTCTTGCCGGAGCCGTTGGGGCCGAGCACGCCGTAGATGGTGCCCGGTTCGATGGTGAGCGAGAGGCCGTGGACGGCTACCTTCTCGTCGTATACCTTGCGCACATTCTTCAGTTCAACGATTGCCATGCTTCTCCCGCGCTCGCGCTTCCCCAGTCTAACAAGGGTTTTCCGGTTATCCGAAGGATTGGAAGTCCTGCCAAAACTCTGGCCAGGGTTTGATCGGGGGACCGCAGAGGAAGAGGACGGGGTGAAGCTTCGATTCTTCGTTGGGGATTCCGGCGGCGTTGCCGTTGCGCCCCGCCTCCCGGCAGGCGGAGAAGGTCTCGTCGGCCTGTTTGTAGGAGAAGCCGACCACGATGAGGATGGTGGGCTGGGGCGTGGGATAGCCGCGGAGCCACGCGGAGTTGGTGCCTCCGATGGGTGTGGGCAGGCCATACTTCGCGCCGAGGATCTCGATGGCTCCCTGCTCGCCGTAGTTGCCGGTGATGATGCCGACGTGCTCGCGCTGCTCGGGCGGCAGGGCGGAACGGATGCCCGCGACGGTCCAGGCCATCTCCTCCCAGCCGAACTCCTCGCGGAGGTCGTCGTTGTTCTTGAGCGCCCAGGCCTTGAGCGGACCGGAGTTGGCGAGCGGCAGAATGAGGCAGCAGATGGCGATGCCGACCGCTCCGGCGAGGGTGAAGTAGGTGGCTTCGATGGCAAGGCGACTCATGCGGGTTAGCGTCCCAAGCCAGCGTTCGACGGCGACGGAGCCCATGGCGAGCAGCATGGGGTAGGCGGCGGCGACGTAGTATCCGCGGCCCTTGGCGATGAAGAAGAGGGCCAGCGGGACGAGGTAGAGGATGCCGAGCATGCGGTAGCGGCGATCTCTCAGGAAGAAGATCAGTCCGGCGATCCAGAGAGGCGTGGCGATCAGGTTGGCGTTGATCTTGATCTGGTCGAAGAGGAAGCCGTCGGCACGGCCGTTTCGGACGTCGCGTGCGTGGATGCTCTGGAGGAAGTGGTACGAGATGAAGCCGTGATGGACCTGCCAGAGGAAGTTCGGCAGGAAGAGGAGCAGGGCGACGGCGACTCCACCCCAGAACCCTGGGGCGAGGAGGAAGCGGCGGGACTGGGTAAAAACGAGGCCTGCTAGGAGGCCCGCGATGTAAAAGGTGATGGAGTATTTGGTCAGAAGACCAAGGCCGATGACGGCGCCGATGGCGATCCACCAGCGCGGGTTCTCGGTCTTGAGAAGTCGGATGAGGAAGTAGGCGATCAGGACCCACCAGAGATAGTCGAAGGAGGAGTATTGGAATTCGGTGCCTTCGAAGAGGGGCAGGGCGGAGAGCGCGACCGAGACGGTTGCCGTGACCTGGGCGAGACGGCCTCCGCCGAGCTCACGGGCCATCAGGCCGGTGGCGACCAGGGCTGCGGACTGGGCGATGACCGAGAAGAGCCGCAGCCACGTCTCGGAGATGCCGAAGAGAGCGAGGCCGATGTGCTCCAGGAATGGAGTGAGCGGCGGGTAGGCGACGTAGCCCCAGTCGAGGTGGCGAGCGTCGGAGAGAAACTGCAGCTCGTCCCGGTGGAAGCCGTAACGGTCGTTGGTGAGCATGTGGACGAGCGCGACGACGGCCGCGATCCCAAGCAGGATGGCCAAATCGTTGCGTGAGGCCCTGGTCTTGGTCACGGTGCTCTCCCTGGGGTTCTATGGTGCTGTCAGATGGTGTGGTTCCCCGGAACATTAGAGCAGGTGCTACCATCGCGGGGAAGAAAAAGATGATCGCACCTTCGAACTACAACTTCAGCGACCTGGAACAGATGCTGCTCTCGACCGGCACGGCGACGCGGCTCCTTTCGGCGTGCCTGCTGGGCGGTCTGGTAGGTCTGGAGCGCGAGTTTCGCAAGAAAGCGTCGGGCATTCGCACCAATATGCTGATCTGCCTGGGCTGCGCATTTTTTACGATGCTCTCGGCGGTGCTCGCAGGGGATGCCAATCCGGATAAAGGACGGGTGGCCGCGAATATCGTGCAGGGGATCGGGTTCCTGGGTGCGGGGCTGATCCTGCACACCCGCTCGCGCGTGCTGGGGTTGACGAGCGCGGCGACGGTCTTCGTGGTGGCATCGATCGGGATGGCATGTGGTGCGGGCTTGTATCTGCCGGCGCTGCTGGCCACGGTGATCGTGCTGGCGGCGCAGACGCTGATGCGAGTGCTGGAGATGCATCTGGACTGGAAGCAGTATCCGCTGCTGTACGAGGTGCGCGGCACCGACCCGGCGACGACCTACAAGGCGATTCTTGCGGTGCTGGATAAGGCCGGGATACGGCTGAACGTCATCGACCACTCGCAGGCAGGCGAGCTGGAGAGGATTACGTTCTTGATCACGAACAACCGGACGACGCACACGCGACTGTTGCACGAGCTGAAGACCAGCGATGCGACAGACCAGGTGCTCAGCTTCCGCGACCCCGACGACGAGTAAGGCTTGCCTGCGCGGCTCCCCTACAATAGAGAGGCTATGTCGATCGAAGAATCCCTGCCACCCCTTGAAGTCGCCGCCGAAAAGGCTCCCTCGCTGTTGCAGTTTGTGAAGGCGCATGCGTGCGGGAACGACTTTCTGATCCTTGAAGAGACTGCCGCGCACCGTAATCATGCGGAGCTGGCAAAGAAGCTGTGCGCACGCAATACGAGCGTGGGAGCCGACGGAATCGAGTTCCTCGACCGCCAGCCGGATGGGACCTTGTTTATCCGGCTGTTCAACTCGGATGGCTCCGAGGCGGAGCTCTCGGGCAACGGTACGCGGTGCGTGGCAGCATGGCTGGCTGCAACGGAAGACAGGAACAAGGTGACGCTGGTGACGCATGGCGGCCCGCGGACGTGCGAGGTCGTCGAGATTGCCGATCCGACGTATGTGATCCGTACGGAGATGGGTGTGCCGCGCGTGATGCCGCGGACGATCGTGGTGGACGGCGTGGGTGAGGTGGAGGGCGCGATGGTGAACGTCGGGAACCCGCACTTCGTGCTGTTTGTGGAGACGGAAGACTTCTCGGCGCATGGGCTTTCCTGGCAGGAGCTTGGCGGCAAGATCGCGGTGAGCCCACTGTTTCCCCACGGCACCAATGTGGAGTTCGTGCGCGTCATTTCGCCGGCGGAGATTGCGTTCCGGATCTATGAGCGGGGGTGCGGACCGACTACCAGCTCCGGCACCGGCACATGTGCTTCGTCGTCGGCTGCGATGTCGCTGCGCGGGGCGAGCCGCCACCTGATTGCGGTGGCCGAAGGCGGCCCGCAGAGGGTGTCGTGGGAGTCCGCGGAGGAGCCGATGTTCCTGACCGGGCCGGCGGAGATCATCTGCCGCGGCGAAGTTTCGGGACTGTAACGGATGGCGACCATTCTCAAACCGAAGGCATTGCCACAGGGCGCGCGCTTCGCGATCGTTTCTCCGGCCAGCACACCCAGGCCGGACAAGGTGGAGCAGGGAATCACAGCGCTGCACGCCCTCGGCTACCGCACCACGCTCTTCCCGCACGCCCTCGATAAGGGCCCGCTCTACTACGCAGGCAACGCCGCGCACCGGCTGGCCGACCTCCACGAGGCCTTCGCCAACCCGGACTATGACGCGGTGCTTTGTACGCGTGGCGGGTGGGGATCGGCCGAACTCCTCCCCCACCTCGATCTCGCGATGATCGCCGACAACCCCAAGCCCTTCCTCGGCTACTCCGATCACACCAGTCTCCACGCCTACCTGCTGAAGACGATTGGTTTGGTCACGTTCTACGCGCCGATGTGCGCCGCCGACTTCTCTCGCCCCGACGGATACGACCCAGCGAGCTGGGGACATGCGCTGGGCGGATCGTCGAACTGGTCGCTGACGGCAGAGGACGGTCTGAAGATGCTGCGACCCGGGTATGCGCAGGGGCAGCTTGTGGGTGGGTGCCTGAGCATCTACAACGAAGCCCTAGGGACGCCGTATGCGCCGGCTCTGCCGGATGGCCCCACGATTCTGTTTCTCGAGGACATCGGCACCAAGCCCTACCAGTGGGACCGGTACCTGGTGCATCTGCGCTATGCGGGGCATCTCGAGAAGGCGCATGGGATCGTCTTTGGCGACATGAGCCAGAACGTGCCGGAGGCGGAGTACGCGCTTCTTGAAAAGGCGATTCTGCACGCGCTCGCGGAGTTCAAAGGGCCGATTGCGATCGGGCTGCGGTCTGGGCATGTGGACGCTCCCAATATTACGCTGCCGCTGGGGATTCAGGCGGAGCTCGACCTGACCGCTGCGCCCCGGCTTACCTACCTCGAATCTGCCGTGTCGTAACGGATAAACTGGAACGCGTGGCGTATACCTCCAAGCAGCGATTCATCCTGGCCGTCGTTCCGCCTGTGGCGGCGATGCTGATTCGTCTGCTGGGGATGACGCTGCGCTACGAGGACCTCTGCGCTCCCGGTGGCACGCGAGGGGACCTGATTCCGGGGCCCACGGTGTATGCGTTCTGGCACCGCTCGCTGCTGGCCTGTGCGTATCGGTTTCGCGGGCTGGATATCGCGATTCTGATCAGCCGCTCGTTCGATGGAGAGTTGATTGCGCGCACCGTCGAGCTGCTTGGCTTCACGGCCGTGCGGGGATCGTCGACGCGGGGCGGCCCGGCGGGTCTGCGGAACATGGAGAGGGCTTACCAGCAGGGACATCGATGTGCCATCACAGCCGATGGCCCGAAGGGGCCGGCGATGGTCGCCAAGCCCGGCACGGCGCAGCTCGCGACGCTGGTGGGGGCTCCCGTGGGAACGTTTTATGTGTTGCCTGAACGGGCCTGGGAGCTGCAAACGTGGGACCGGTTTCTGATTCCGAAGCCATTTTCCCGGGTGCGAGTAACCTGGCCCGCGATCATTCCTGCCGCTGAGCCTGAGATGCAGGCGGCGGTGCAGAAGGCGCTCGATGAATCCGTGGCGCTGGCGAGGTTTGCCGCATGCTGACCGCCGACTTCGACTTTCATCTTCCCGAATCGCTGATTGCGCAGACGCCTCCGCCGGTGCGCGGATCGAGCCGCATGCTGGTCGTCGACCGCGCGACCGGTGCCTATACCGATGGACGATTTACGGATCTGCCGGAGCACCTTGGCGAGGGCGATCTTCTCATCCTCAACGACTCGCGTGTGCTTCCGGCGCGGCTGTTTGGAACGCGTGCACGATCGACCACGACGCAGGCCTCTTCGCCCGATCCCTCGGGGCGCGTCGAGGTGTTGCTGACGCAGCAGGTCGCGCCCGGTACGTGGACGACGCTGGTGCGTCCGGCGAAGAAGGTGCAGGTGGGCGAGAAGCTTCTCTTCCACGAGGGGGCGGCGGTGGTTCTCGAAGCCGTGGTGCTCGGCGCGGGCGAGTACGGCGAGAGGACGCTGCGCTTCAGCGCGACGGACGAGTTCGAAGCCATCCTCCAGCGAATCGGACATATGCCTCTACCGCCGTACATCCATCGCGACAAGGGCACGCCCGACAGCGAGGAAGATCGTGCCCGGTATCAGACGGTCTACGCCAACCAGACGGGGTCGGCCGCGGCACCAACGGCGGGGCTCCACTTTACGCCGGAGGTTCTGGAAGCTCTCACGCGAAAGGGTGTGCAGATTGAGCGGGTGACACTGCATGTTGGGTTGGGGACGTTTCAGCCGGTGCGGGCGGAGCGGGTGGTGGACATTCGTCTGCATGCCGAGCGGTATACCCTGCCCGCGGCGACGGCTGAGGCGATCAACGTCGCGCGGCGCGAGGGGCGGCGGATTATCGCTGCGGGAACAACCACTACGCGCACCCTCGAACACTGCGCCACGCTGGGCGCGGAGCTGTATCCGCACTCGGGCGAGACGAGTATCTTTCTTTCGCCGGGACATCGGTTCCAGGTGGTCAGCGGTCTGCTGACGAACTTCCATCTGCCGCAATCGACGCTGTTGATGCTGGTATGCGCGTTTGCCGGCACGGAGCATGTGCTGGCCGCGTACGCGCATGCCGTCGAGGCGAAGTATCGCTTCTTCAGCTATGGGGACTGCATGCTTCTGCTTTAGGGAACACGTGTGCCGTGGAGGTCGCCGGCTGTTAAGCGGTTCGTGTCGGCGATCGGTGCGGTGTTGCCCTGCACGTGGACCTCGGGCCGAGGACGAATCTCGTTGATTTCACTGCGGGACTCGCCTAAGCTTGCCGCATGAAGCTCAAGCTCGCCTCCCTCGCCCTTCTTGCCACCGCGACCTTTGCCTCGGCGCAGGCTCCTGCCGCCGACCTCGAAAAGACGCTCGTCAACAACTCCACCGCGCTGTTCACAGCCTATCAGCAGATGGATCAGGCGCTGTTTCTCTCGATCATCGCGCCGGACTTCGTGTTCATCAGCCACTGGGGCATCCAGGGACCGGAAGAGCTGGCCGGCACGGTGCAGGGCTGCTCGCTGACCAGCTTCAAGATCTCGGAGGCGAAGGTGCGCCAGCTCTCGCCGGACTCGGCTGTGCTGATCTACAAGGCGCACCAGGCCTCAAGCTGCGGCACCAAGGCGGAGCCCGCGGACCTCGTCTTGACGGACACCTACGTCCGCAAAGGCGCCGACTGGCTGATGAGCATTCACATGCAGGCGGCCGCCGAGAAATAACGCCGGAACCATAGCGCTGCCTCGCACATGGCTCTCCCGTGGGTCGAGAACGGAGTTCATTGCCGTCCGCCGGGAGAGCCGCACGCGTGGGCGGGGCTCGTCCGCCGGGACTGGCCGCTTATCCGTCTCGCTTTGGACTACCATCTAAAGACTGATGGCGAACACGACTGACAAGCCCCCGATCTACCTTCTCGACTCCATGGCGTTCATCTTCCGCGCCTACCACGCGATGCAGCGCCAGCGCCCGATGTCCACGCGCAACGGCATCCCTACAGCCGCGACGTATGTCTTCGTCAACATGATCAACAAGCTGCGCAAGGACTTCGCACCCTTGTATCTCGCGGCGGTGTACGACGTGGGCGCTCCGGTGCATCGCAACGAACAGGCCAAGGGCCTGAAGGATGTGCAGAAGTTCAACATCAAGACGCAGGCCTTTGAGACCGTCGAGTATGCCGGATACAAGGCCAACCGCGCGGAGACACCGCCGGACCTGATCCAGCAGCAGCCGTATATCCGGCGGGCGCTGGAGGCGTTCCGGATTCCGATCCTCTACTACGAGGGGTTCGAGGCGGACGATGTGATCGGCACGCTCTCGCAGCAGCTTTCGGCGCTGGGTCATCACGTCTACGTGGTCTCGCCGGACAAAGACATGATGCAGTTGGTTACGGCGGACGTCTCGATCCTGAACCCGACGAAGGACAACCTGGTGCTCGATCCCGCGAAGGTGGAAGAAGTGTTGGGTGTGCCGCCCGCGCGTGTGATCGATGTGATGGCGCTGCGCGGAGACGCGATCGATAACATCCCTGGCGCCCCCGGCATCGGGGACAAGGGCTCCGTCGAACTGATCCAGACCTTCGGCAGCGTCGAAGCCGCGCTCGACCGCGCCGATGAGGTGAAGAAGAAGACCTATCGCGAGAGCCTGCAGAACAACCGCGAAAACATCCTCCTGTCGAAGGAGTTGGTGACGATCCACACGACCGTGCCGATCGAGTTCTCGCTGGACGCGATGAAGACGCAGCCGGTGGATAACGCCGCGTGCCGCGAGCTGTTTACGGAGCTGGAGTTCACGTCGCTGCTGAAGGAGCTGGCGCCTTCGGTCGATAATACGGTGATCGCGTACAACACCAAGCCCACGGCCGCGGAGCTCGCGGAGTTGCTGGCCGCGGCGCGGGAGTCGGGGCTGAGCATTGCGATGGCCCCCGACGCACGCGCTCTGAGCGAAGAAGTCGCCGACCCGGAGGCAGAGGTCGAAGCCGAACCCGCCCCCTCGGAGAACATGTCCCTCTTCGGAGCGCCCGAGGAGACCATCCCCGCTCCACCCGCCCAGGACGTAGCCTGCAAGCTGGGCCTAGCCGTCGGCCCCGACGCCGCCATGGAGGCACCCCTCGAAGCTCCCGGCATCCGCGCCGCCCTCGAAGACGCCACCCTTCCTAAGCAGGTCCACGACCTCAAGGCCGTCCTCCGCGCACTCGAACCGCACGGCATCACCCTCCGTGGACACATCACCGACGTCATGCTCCAGAGCTACCTGGTGAACCCCACCCACGGTTCGCATACCCTGGTCGACATCGCCGCACGCACGACCTCCCGCGCCCTCGTCCATCAGCCTACCAAGCAGAACCCCGCCGACTCGAACCGCCTGCCCGAGGCAGCCGCCGCGATCCATCGGCTTGCCATTGCCCTGTCCGCGCAGCTCGCTGAATCCGGCACCATCAAGCACGAAGTCCGCAAAGACGACCCCTCTCTTGGCGGAGCCGTTACGACGGAGATGTTGTTCGCCGAGCCAACCAAACCGGCCACAAAACCGGGTGCCCCACACCACGCATCTGGGATGTGGGGTTCCACGGAATCCAAGGGAAAGCCGCTCAATCCCACCTCCACCCTTCTCGAAGTCTACGAGGGCATGGACCTCCCGCTCGTCCCCGTTCTCCTCCGCATGGAGCAGACCGGCGTCCGCATCGACCCCGACCTGCTCCGCACCATGTCCGCCAAGCTCGCCGTCGACATCGACACCCTCGCCGAGCGGATCTATGCCGATTCTGGCCACCGCTTCAACGTCAACTCCCCCAAGCAGCTCGGCGAAGTCCTCTTCAACCAGATGGGCCTCCCCAAGCCCATGAAGTACGGCAAAGGCAAGGTCGTCTCCACCGCGCAGGACGTCCTCGAAGAATTGGCCGTCAACCACCCCATCGCCGCCCTCGTCATCGAGCACCGCCAGCTCCAGAAGCTCAAGGGCACCTACCTCGACGCCCTCCCGCAGCTCGTCGACGCCGAAGGCCGCATCCACACCACCTTCAACCAGGTAGGCACCGCCACCGGACGCCTCTCCAGTACCAACCCCAACCTCCAGAACATCCCCATCCGCACCGCCATCGGCCGCGAGATCCGCGCTGCCTTCATCGCCGCCAAGGGCAACGTCCTTATGTCGGCCGACTACTCGCAGATCGAGCTCCGCCTCATGGCCCACTTCTCCCAGGACCCCTTGTTGTTGAACGCCTACCGCACCGACCAGGACATCCACACCCTCACCGCCGCCGAGGTCTTCGGCGTAGACCCGGCCACGATGTCCAAGGAAACCCGCGCCCGCGCCAAGGCCGTCAACTTCGGCATCGTCTACGGCATCAGCCCCTTCGGCCTCGCCGCCCAGCTCAACATCCCCCAGAACGAAGCCAAGCTCTACATCGAAACCTACTTCGACCGCTACAAGGGCGTCCGCGCCTTCATCGACCAGACATTGGAAATCGTGCGCACCGAGCAAGCCGTAAAGACCGCCTTCGGCCGCATCCGCCCCATCCCCGACATCGGCTCCCGCAACCCCAACATGCGCGGCTTCGCCGAACGCACGGCGGTAAACACCCCACTCCAGGGCACCGCCGCCGACCTCATCAAGCTAGCCATGATCGCCCTCGACCGCAAGATTACCGAGCGCAACCTCAAGTCCAGGATGACCCTGCAAGTCCACGACGAACTCCTCTTCGACGTAGTCCCCGAAGAGGCCGAGGAGATGCAGCAGCTAGTCAAACAAGAGATGGAATCCGTAGCCCAGTTCTCCATCCCCATCGTCGCCGAAGTCGGCACGGGTCAAAATTGGCGCGATATTAAATAGACCTCGTGAAATAATTTTTGATGAATTTGAGTGATGTTGTGAGATTCTTTCACAATGCCGCCCAAACCAGTTCAAGAGCAGTTCGGACAAGCGATCATTGATGCTGTTGTAAAGTTTGCCGCTTCTGACATTGAAACACCGGTTCAGATACAGACTCAGCACCTCGCGCATGTAGGAAATGCGAATCTGAGGCAGAGGCTTTCCGAAGTCTTATATGGTGCTCGCTGGATTTATAAATTAGGCTTGGCACTTCTCGTCAAAAATGAGGAGCAAATGGCTCACGTCCGAATTTAAATTATTGATTATGCCGCCGTTTGCGAAGGCATTCTCTTTGACATGATCGATCATGCGATCGCTGGAAATTTGATGGCCGGGCAAAAGTGGAAGTATAAAGATCCAACAACGTCGAGGAGGCCAATTACTTGGACGGCCACTTCTAGAGCGAGAGAGATGGCTCATCTCAATCTCTTCTGGTATGCAACGGTAGCTCTGGATGAAGGTATTATCGGGCCATCATGTGAGAAGCAAATCCAATGGCTTCGAAAACAACGCAATAAGGTTCATGTACAAGGCGGATCCCTAGGTTCATATCTTGGTACTTCCATGAAGGCTTATCGTGCGGTGGGAGCGACGATTAATGACACAAAGCGATGGCGTCGGTCACACCCGTAGTATCCACGCTCCTCACAGACTGACTTATGAAGAATCTTGCCGCTTCCTTCAGTCAAAGCACCTTTTCCGCGAAGGCGATATCCCTCCGCTTCTGGATCGCCCGCCCCGATATGATGACGAAGTTCTCGGCGTTGATCTCTTCCGCTGGAACATCCAGGATTCGAAGCTAGAGAATCTCACCCTCCCAAGAACCTACATCGGCCGAAGCGAGTTCTCGCAATGCTCCTTCGCTGGCACTGACCTCAACGAATCCGTCGCCAACTGGAACGACTTCCTCGATGTCAGTTTCGTAGGCACTAATCTCACGAGCTTTGATATGCGAGCGTGTAACCATCAGCGCTCCGACTTTACTCGCGCTATCCTGCGTAATGCCGACCTGCGACTGTGCAATTTCGAAGACTGTCGCTTCGATGATGCTGACATGGCCGGGGCGAAGCTCACCCGGGAAGCCGCAGCCACACTCCTATTTTCCGAAGCGCAGCGGAACGTTATTGACTGGCAGGCAGACGATGGCCCCGAGCCCGACGGTGGATAGCCTATTGGCGGCAATTGCTAGAAAGTCATCGACTTTGAGGCCAAAGGACCTTCCTATACCTGCCCAGGGCGAAGCCCTGGGTTTACGGGTGCTAACGCCAGAGTGCTGAAAACCCGGCCAAATCCACGCATAAGCTTCCGATAAACTCTTTTCCAAGAACAATCCACCCTGAATGATTTACAAAGTGGAGATGCGAATCATCCCCGCCGTCGCCATCTTTCTGCTCATACCGGCAGCTCTTTCTCAGACCCCGAAAGACCCGGTCGAGAAGATACGGCAGGCCGTGAAGCTCAACACGCTGGACACTCCCGGCATGCAGCCATGGCACCTCCGCTTTGATTTTCAGACACACGATTTCGCCTCCGAGAAAGGCGCAAAGGGCACTCTCGAAGAGTGGTGGACTCCGGACGGATACCGCCTCGTCATCAGCAGTGATCGTTACAACGCCACGGAGGTTCGAAACACCGAAGGCCTCTTCCGCACCCCGCAGACGAACCCGGTGCCGTATGCGATCGGGGTGCTTCAATCCAACATCGTGCATCCGTTCTTCGGACTAGACCTCGACCACGCCAAGTTCGACGTACATCGCGAAGACTTCGCCAAGATCACGTTCGAGTGCTACTCGCTGCTCGGCGAACTGAAGGGCGGCCCCTCATTCGATCGTCGCTACCTGTTCCCGAAGTACTGCTTCCTCCCCTCCGAAGATGGCCTCCGGTTAACGGTGCAGCAGCGCGGGCAGACACTTCCCAGAAGCACTATTGGTGTGTTCCGCGATCATCGCGTGGCCGTCGACCTCGGTTTCGTCCTTCCCTACGAGGTGAACGCCCAGGCACATGTTACCGCTCTCAACGGGATACCCGTAGCGGAGGCGAAGTTGCAGGATGTCACGGGTCTCGTGAAGTCCGACCCCGCTCCCGCCATCATGAACGACGGCCTGCTCCGAAGCAGACTTCTCTATCGGCCAGACCCTGAATATCCTATGGCAGCCAAGACGGCACACATCGGCGGTACAGTCATCGTGTTGGCGACCATCGGAAAAGACGGTCTCGTCAAGAAGGTCGATCTAGTCAATTCCCGCAATGAATCCCTTACGGTCGCGTCCATCAATGCGGTGAAGGGATGGAAGTTCAAGCCAATTCTCGTGGACGGCGAAGCCGTCGAGGTCCACTTCTTGATACAGGTCAACTTCACCTTCGGTAGTGAGTAAGACATTTTCCAATGACGAACATGAGCAACAATGAACGACCCACTTAAAGTCATCCTCGATACCGCCGTACTCGTTGCTGCATTCCGGAGTCGGATCGGAGCCAGTAACGCAGTCCTTAGGCTCGCATTGCAAGGCGCCTTCAAAATGGGCGGGACCATAACCCTTTTCCTCGAGTACACAGAAGTCCTCCATCGGCCGGAACAACTTGCTGCCCATGGCATCTCTCCAAGCGAGATCACCAGAACTCTGGGCCTTTTGGCAGCAATCGCCGAACCGATTCCTTTATACTTTCGCTGGAGGCCGCAATTGCGGGATCCGAACGACGAGATGGTGCTAGATGCCGCAATCAACGGTAGAGTTGATGCAATTGTCACGCACAACGTCCGGGATTTTCTGCCAGAAGCGAGCCGCTTTAATATCCGCGTTCTGACGCCAGCCCAGTTCCTGAGTGAGGTCAAGCGATGAGCCAAGTCGAGCAGGGAATTCACATCCCGGAGTCTTTGAAGATCGAAGCCGTCCGTCTCGCCGAAAAAGACGGTGTATCGCTGGACGAGTGGGTCGCGGTCACGGTCGCGCAAAAGATTGGCGTGGTCGAAGAGGCATACGAATTCTTCCGTCGCCGGGCGCAGGATGCGGCCACCGTCGATGAAGCACTGGCAATCCTCGACAAGGCTCCCGACATACCGCCTATGCCCGGAGACGAGCTCCCTGAAGGCTGGAACTCCTCTCGCAAAAAATAATTCGCGGGCGAAACCCTCAAAAACCCCGGCAAATTCGCATGTCAAGCCCCAATCCGGCTCAACTCGCTCATTCCAAGCCGTTTACGCATGACCCACCAGTTCCCACAAAAGCGCCCAATAGAAATAAGAGGCTTTTGCAACGCATCCCGGCAGACTTCCCCCAGACAAGTCCAAACCTAACCCCTTATTCCGCCGTACTTTAGGCCTAAAAGGGGAGGGGGCCCCTCACTTCGAGATAAACTTCGAAGGCTTGAACCCATGCATCCGTAGAAACAGACAGCTCTGCACCTCCCGCCAGTCCCGCGTCCACTTGTCTGAGAACGTGTACTCCGGAGGCCACTCCGCCGCATCTGTCCGCCACTCGATCGGAAAGTGCGCCAGAATCCGCTCCGCACGCGGCAGGTGATACCAGTTGCTCACCACCTCGGCCGAGTGCCACCCGTTGGCCTTCATCATCTCGACCGTGTACCAGACATTCTGGATCGTGTCCTTGGCCTGCCCCTCGACGAGGACGTCGTCCGCCGGCACACCCTGCTGCACCGCGAACGTCTTCATCGATTCGCCCTCGACCCAGCCGTTATGCGCCGCTCCACCGCTCATCACCAGCCGCGGCGCGACACCCTTCTTCCACTCCCGCACCCCTTCGAGCACCCGCTCCCTCTGCTCGGGAGATGGGGTGCCGTCCATCTTCGAAGGCGTCCCCAGCACCAGAATCACGTCGAAGGTCTTCCTGGTCGTGTTGGACCGCGGCTCCATCCGCCACAGTGCAAACTCCCCCGCCACCACGGCGAGCCCGCCCACCAGCACAATCCCCAAAACCCACCGCACGATCCGCATGAGCACGATCCTAAATGGAATAATCGAGAGATGCCCCTGCCATCGACCGAAGCTGAAATCGACGCATTCCTCGCGGCCTTCGAAGGGGGCACGCTCCCTAAGGCCGAATGGACGCACGCAGCCCATCTCCTCACCGGTGCCTGTTACGTCCACGCCCTCGGCGCGGAGGCTGCGACGGTTGCCATGCGCACGCATGTTCGGAAGTTCAACGAGTCCGTCGGAGGCAGGAACACCCATACCAGCGGGTATCACGAGACCATTACGATCGCGTGGATCAAGCTCCTGGACGCACTTTGGCAGCGTGTGCAACCCATGGAGCGTCCAGCGTTTGCGGCTCACGCCATCGCCTTCTACGCGCCGAAGAAGGATCTCTTTGCCCGGCACTACGACTTCGACCTGCTCCAGAGTACGCCGGCCCGTCTTGGCTGGATCGAGCCTAATCTTGCTCCCTTGGAGACGTCGGCCCTGATAGACTAAAAGCTTGCGTGGCGAAGCTTGCTCCAGCGCACCCCAAGTTCAGACCTCGAAGGAAGACAACAACCCCGTGGATCAGCAGACCAAAGCAGCCCTCAAGCAGGACAACTTCATCGAAGTAACTGGAACCAGCATTCACTGGGCGAACGAAAATCGCCGTTCCGTCATCACGACCTCTGTGATTCTGCTGGTCGTCGTGCTCATCGCCGTTGGCTCGGTGACGATCTACAATCGCCGCTCGGAGGCTGCCGCGACCGACTTCGGTGCCGCGATGCAGGCGTACCAGACACCGCTCGCCGCCCCCGGCCAGCAGGTTCCTCCGGGAACCAAGACCTACTCCAGCGTGAACGAGCGCGCCAAGGCTGCCAACGAGCTCTTCAACCAGGTCGCCGATAAGTACTCGATGACGCCTTCGGGCAAGCTGGCTCACTACTTCTCCGGCCTTACCTACATGGAGGAAGGACAGAACCAGTCCGCCGAGGATGCGCTGAAGTCGGTCGCGAACGGCTGGAACAAGGATCTCGGCGGTCTCGCCAAGCTCTCGCTGGCGCAGCTCTACCACCAGACCGGCCGAGATCAGTTGGCCGTCGACACCTATAACGACCTTGTGGCGAAGCCAACGTCGACGGTTCCTTCGGGCATCGCCCAGCTTCAGCTTGCGGAGCTTTACCAGGCGGAGAACAAGCCAGCCGAAGCTCGCAAGATCTACGCGCAGCTCTCGGACAAGGACGCCAAGGGAGCTGCCGGCGCAATTGCCAAGCAGAAGCTGAACCCGAACGCAGCGCCCCAGATGCAGCAGTAACAATCGCTTGTTACGAAGGATGGCCCAGGGCTTACGCCCTGGGCTTTTTGCTTGTGCCGGTCTAGTGCTCGTGCGGTTCTTCCACCAACACCTCGGCTATCTTCACCTCACCGCGTGCCGCAGCCAGACGATCCTTCGTGAGCACCGCCTCGGCCTGCTCGCGGAGCCGGTTGATGACGACCCACTGGTCTTTCGCGTTCGGTTCGGCGACCCAACCGGGCAGACCCATGCCGAGATATTCGGCGAGCGCCTGCGCATGGGGCTCGTAGAGCCTGCGCATGGCGAGGAGGCGCACGGTGGAGGCCTCGTCTCCACAGAGGCGGATGCCTGCGTCGCCGAGCGAGTCGCAGAGACGGTCGAAGCCTCCGCTCCCAAGGCGGTCGATGCATCCTTCCTCGAGAATTTGCCGGGTGCGCTTTTCCTGGTGGAAGACGTGGCCCATGTCGATGAGCGCGTGGCGCGCCATGGCAAAGGTCAACTGAGCCTGCCGCGAGGCTGGACCCTCAATGACGGCGATGAGAAGCGCGCACGCATCGAGGACAGCGACCATGGCCGCGAGCCAGCTTTGATTGTCGTGTTGCGACCGGTAGTAGCAAAGAATCGGATAGGAGATGTGGGACTCGAGAATCTCCGCCGACCAGCGCTCCCAGGACGCGAGCAGGACGATCAGTGCATCGTTTCCGCTGTCAAAGTGATGCCTGCGGAGAAGTTCGGCTGCTGTTGGCGGCGAGCCTGCGCGGGCGTCAAGCAGGGCAATATCCACCTCGCGACGGGAAAATGCCTGATAGAGCACGGGCAGGTATCCGATGACGAGCGCCATGAAGCCCAGGCCGGTACCGGATTCGGCCACAACCACAGCACGCGCGATCGTCGAGAGGGGCACTACGTCTCCCAGACCAAGCGTGAAGATGGTCGTGCCGCTGACGTAGAGGTCGGTCCGATAGGACGCCAGCAGACTGCCCCCCATTGGGTCCTTGAAAGGAGATCCGAGCCCGTTGTAGATGAAGGCGAATCCCGCGACGAGCACAAGTGCCCATACGCCGAGCAGCATCAGCAGTGAGATGGGGCCGTAGATGCTGTAGAACTGCTCGCGCGCCGCCTTGTGGCTGACACGCCGGGCGATGAACGACCATGGTCCCCAGGTACAGAGGTAGAAGAGACGGGTAATCCGAAAGCGGCCAGAAGGCCGCCGGGGCAGGATGATGGTCTGGAATACGTCCAGGTACACCGCCAGGCAGAAGACGATACCAAGAATGAAAGCCAGATCGCGCAGAACGGAACCTCGTGGCTGGGGACGGGTGTCGCTTCACCCCCGGCTGATTGTCACCTTATCAGAGGGGCATTCCTCCCGCTCCCCACAAGAGGCACCGCTCCGGGATCGCGATGAGTTCCGTAAGCGCTGGCACTGTCCGAAAATCGCCCAAAGCTCCGAATTATGCGAAATGTTCGTTTTTCTACGCAACGAAACCATAGATGATGGGGTCAGAAAAGTCATGGAGTCTACGGTGCAGCGCATTCTCGTGGTCGACGATGAGGTTTTGATAGCGGATACGCTGAGCCTCATCTTCCGGAAACATGGCTTCGACGCTCGCGTCGCCTATTCGGGCGAGGAGGCTCTGGACTGCGCGTACGACTTCCAGCCGCAGCTTCTGCTGTGCGATATCTCGATGCCCGGGATGGGTGGTCTGCAACTGATGGACGACATTGCCCGCGACCTGCCGCGATGCCGGATCCTGGTGCTGACCGGCTACTACTCGCATCTGGATAAGGTTCGTGCCCAGGCTCAGATGCTGGCTTGTCCGGCGCCGGTGCTCATCAAGCCATGCAATCCGCAGGACATTTTGCGGGAGGCCGGGAATATGCTCGCGATCGCCTAAGCTGTTCACCGGCGAACACCCCCGCACGCTTCTGGACATATTCGGGCACACAGAACCCGCGAACAGAGCCACTTTTGACTTGGTCCTGCGATTGCATGTTGATCTTGCATCGTTTCCAACGACAGGGGGAGAGTTCCATGGCCAACTTCGAACGCATCCGCGATATCGTCACCGCACCCTTCAGCCAGCAGATTCTCAACGAACGCACGGCAGCGGGATGGCAACTGGTCTCGCTTGAATGGAGGCGCGAATTGCCTGCCGATGAGCAGCCCACCGGTGGAGCCTTCAACGAGAACATCCCTTACGGTCTGCGTATCGCGGACGATTGCAGCCGGCTGGAGGTCGATCCTGTCGAGCAGCAGGCCATGACGCTGATGATGGAGCTGCTGGTGCAGGACTTTTCGTACTCCGCCATCGTCAGCGACTTGAACGAGAAGGGCTTCCGCACCCGTTCGGGGCAGCCCTGGAGCCGTATTGCGGTGTTCAACATGATGCCGCGGCTGATCGAGATTGGGCCGCGCCTGTTCTCATCCGAGGAGTGGGAGAGCCGGCGCTACAAGCTCAACCGGATGATCTAGTTCCGCGGGACGGGCGCTCTGCTGCAGGGAGCCCATCCCGGCGGCACCAGATGCTAGACTCGCCAAGTATGGCCGAGAACGAATCATCGCCGCCGACCCTTGCCAGCCTGCGTCTCGGAGCAAGGTCCAGGCGGAAGAAGGCTCCTGAGACGACGCTCAGCCTCTTCGATCCGCCGCCAGCGCCGAAGAAAAGCAGGGAACCGGTGCCGGTGAAGGAAGCCCCCGTTGAGCCTGCGGTCTGGACCGTCCAGACGCTGGTCAGCGAGATTCGGCAGCGCGTCGAGGGCAAGTACGCCGATCTGTGGGTGGCGGGGGAGATCTCAAACCTGCGTCCTGCCCCCTCCGGCCATGTGTATTTCACGCTCAAGGATCGCGATGCGCAGTTGCCGGTGGTGCTGTTCCGGCGGCAGGCGCAGCTTCTGCGTTTTCGGGCCAAGGATGGTGACGAGGTTCACGTGCGCGGCCGCGTCTCGGTCTATGAGAGCCGGGGGCAGCTTCAACTCATCGCCGAGACGATGGAACTGCGCGGTGCGGGCGCGCTCCAGCTCGCGTTTGACCGGCTTAAGGCCAGGCTGCTTGCGGAGGGCTTGTTCGAAGCGGCGCGCAAGAGGCCGCTCCCGGCATTCCCGAAGTGCATCGGGCTGATTACGTCGCCCTCGGGAGCTGTGCTGCAGGACATTCTGCGGATTGGGCGCCGTCGGCATGCTGCGCTGAATCTGCTGATCTATCCGGCGGCAATGCAGGGTGTGAACTGTGCGGGGCAGGTCGCGGCTGGCGTGCGTTGGTTCAACCGCAACCCGGGCCGGGTGGACCTTATCCTGATCGCGCGTGGTGGAGGTTCGGCGGAGGATCTGGCGGGCTTTAACGACGAGGCGCTGGCCCGGACGATTGCGGGCTCGGCGCTTCCGGTGGTCTCGGCGGTTGGTCACGAGACTGACTTCACGATCGCCGACTTTGTCGCTGATCTGCGGGCTCCGACGCCTTCGGCTGCGGCGGAGATCATCACAGCCGCACAGCACCGTGTGGAGGAGAGGCTGGAGTCGCTCTCCAGGCGAGCGCGGAGGGCGATCCGGTACCATCTGCTCGACCTGCGGCAGCGCTATGCGCGGCTCTCGGCGGAGCAGGTTTTGGCGCGTCTGCGCGATTCCGTCCTGCGGCGCGACCAGCGAATCGACGATCTGCGTTTCCGGCTGGAGTCTGCTTCCGAGCGTCGGCTACGGGTTGCGGGGCAGCGATTGGCGACTCTGTCGGCGCGTTTGCACCGGCAGGACCTGCGCGTGCGGTTGGCCCGGGCAGGATTGCGGCTGGAGGCAGCCAACGCATCGCTGGCCCGCGCATCCAAACTGATCATCACCCGCCGCGAAACCCAACTCACACACGCCACGGTCCGCCTACAGGCGCTGTCGCCGCTTGCGGTGCTCGACCGCGGGTACGCCCTCGTATACTCGGCGGAGGGAGTTCTGCTCCGCAACGCCAACGAAACAAAGCTTGGGGAACAGATTCGGGCACGCCTCGCCATCGGCGCGGTCAGCGCCACCGTTACGGAGAACAGCAAACCATGAAGAAGCTCTTCGGCACCGACGGCATCCGCGCCGTCGCGGGCCAGCCGCCACTCGACCAGACAACCGTCTACGCCATCGGCCTTGCACTGGCCAAATCGCTGGGTGAGGCTCCCCGCATTCTGATCGGACAGGACACCCGCGAGTCCTCGGATTGGATTGCCGCTACGCTGACGTCCGGCCTGACCCAGGGAGGAGCGACGGTGGAGAGCGCGGGCGTCATTACAACTCCTGCGATTGCGTTTTTGACGGCAAAGCATGGCTTCGCAGCAGGGATCGTCATCTCGGCATCGCACAATCCCTGGGAAGACAACGGTATCAAGCTTTTCGGCCCCGACGGCTACAAGCTCCCCGATGTGACCGAGTTGAGGATCGAAGACGAAATCTTTCGTCAGCTTGCGGCGAAGACCGCGGTCGCCGACCACTCTGCGCCGCCGTCGATCAACGAGTCCGACCGGGCCGAGTATATCCAGTTTCTGCTGGCTTCGGTGCCGGGGCTTTCGCTCGACAACCAGCGGATCGTAATCGACTGTGCCAATGGAGCCGCTTCGGCGGTCGCGCCGCAGCTCTTCGCGGATCTTGGCGGCGAGGTCATCATTACCCACGCCTCGCCCAACGGACGGAATATCAACGAGCACTGCGGCGCGCTGCACCCCAAGGTGGTGGCGGAAGAGGTCGTGAAGCATAAGGCCTCAATGGGGATCACGTTCGACGGGGATGCCGACCGGGCGCTGTTCGCCGATGAGCATGGCAATGTGGTGAATGGGGATGCTGTGCTTCTGTTGGCTGCACGCGATCTCCAGGCGCGTGGGCTGTTGGCGCACTCGACTGTTGTCGCCACGACGATGTCGAACATGGGGCTGGAAGCTGCGCTGAAGCGCTCCGAAATCAAGATGTTACGAGCCCCGGTGGGCGACAAATATGTGCTGGAGCAGATGCAGTCGATGGGGGCTTCGCTGGGCGGTGAGCAGTCCGGACACATCATCTTTACCGGACGGTCGACGACCGGGGACGGACTGCTCACAGGGCTGCTGCTGCTCGATATTCTGCATCGGGCAGGCAAGTCGCTTGCCGAATTGCTGGCCGACCTGAAGACCTTCCCGCAGGTCATCCTGAACGTGAAGGTCCGGGAGAAAAAGCCTCTCGAGACCATTCCCTCAGTCGCCGAGGCAATCGCCGCCGCCGAAGAGGCTCTGGCCGATTCGGGGCGAGTGGTCATCCGTTACTCCGGCACCGAAGCGCTGGCGAGGGTGATGATCGAGGCTGAGTCTGAACCGCTGATGCGGCTCCATGCTGAGGCTATCGCGGGAGCTATTCGCGCGGAGATCGGGATCTAAGACGCCTGAGAACGAACGGGTGCCTGAGAGCCGTTTCTCCCGCGCGGCTACTTCTTCCCGAACTTTCCTTCAAACTGCATCACCAACGTGTGCACTACAGCCGGCCAGCTCATATCGGGCTGGCCGGTGTAGGTTTCGGCCCAGACCAGGTTGCCGCGCTTTCCGTCGGTTCCGGGCGCGTATACGCGAATGGATCCCAGTTCGATCCCGGCCGGCCCGACCTCCACGCCACTCGTGTCGCGTTGCACCACCAGGATCGTCAGATCGCCTGCCGCACCCACGGTTTTGCCCATCTTTACCAGCATCTCGCGCAACTGGGCGGCGGCCATTTTGTCGCGCGGGCTCGCTTCGACGGTCACGGTCCCGGCGCTCCGCCAGAGCGGCGTAAACTCCGCCTGATTGCAGGTATACGTCTGTTTGTCCAGCACGCAACCCTCGTTCACCTGGGCTGATGCCGCCCCCGTACTCACCAGCATGCCAGCCAGCAACAGGGTCCGTCCCATCCATCCAAAAACCATCGTTTCTCTCCTTATGGAGCTCGGAAGTGTCTCTTCCAGTATGATGTCGCCAGACCCCCAGCAGATAACCGGAGCCTCCATGTTAGCCCTTCGCGCCGTTGCCACAGCCTTGCTTGTCACTCTCCCCCTTAGCGCTCAAACTGCACCCGATTGGAACGCCCGCGGCGCCGCCTGGTGGTCGCATGTCCAGTACCTCGCCGACGACAAACTACAAGGGCGTCTTCCCGGAACGCCAGGCTTCGAGCTTGCGACACAGTATGTGGTGGATCATTTCAAGGAGATCGGTCTCAAGCCGGCGGGTGCACCGGACTCGTACCTCCAGCCCATCACCTTCCACTCCCTCAAGCTGAACTCCTCCAAGTCGACCGTGGAACTGGTCTCCCCCTCCGGCCCCACACAGCTTGCCGTCGGTAAGGATATTCTCCCCTCCGCGCACGTGGCCCCCGGCCCGCTTGAGGCTTCGCTGGTTTTTATCGGCTATGGCCTGCGCCTGCCCGTCAAGCACATGGATGACTATGCCGGGCTCGATCTTCATGGCAAGGTGGTGGTCTTCTACAACGGGGCTCCCGCCCGCCTGCAAGGCCCGCTGCGCGCTTATTCCCGCATGCCGGGCCAGCGTTGGAAGGCCTTGAAGGCGGCGGGAGCGATCGGCATGATCGCGATCACACCGCCACGTCCTCTGCCCGGTCCTGCGCCGGTAGTCGACCCCAATGCCCCCAAGCCTGGGGCACGTCCCGTCGCCGCGCCTCCGGCGCGTCCCACGATCGTGATCGCCGACCCGGCTCTGGACACGCTCGCCGGTATTCGTTTCAACGCCTCCATGACGCCTGCCACCGCCGACAAGATCCTTGCGCCCTCCGGCCATACCCTTGCCGAGCTGCAGCCCCTGATCGATGCGGGCAAGCCGCTTCCGGCGTTCGACATGAAGACGACGCTCAAAGCCACCACGGTTGCCGATGAGAACCCGCCCATCCAGACGCACAATGTCGTTGGCCTGCTGGAGGGTTCGGACCCGAAGCTGAAGAGGGAGTATATCGTCATCAGCGCTCACCTCGACCATCTCGGCGTGGGCCGCCCGGTCAACGGGGATGCGATCTACAACGGCGCCATGGACAACGCCTCGGGTGTCGCTGCTGTCATCGAGACTGCGAAGCTCCTCGCCGCAGGCCCACGCCCCAAGCGGTCCATCCTCTTCATTGCCCTCACCGGCGAGGAGATGGGAGAGCTCGGCTCGGCTTATTTTGCGGCCAAACCGACGGTGCCCAAGCAGGAGATCGTTGCTGATCTCAACATGGATATGTTCCTCCCGCTCTTCCCGCTCCGCTACCTGGAGGTGCAGGGTCTGGGAGAGTCCACTCTTGGCAACGATGCACGCGCCATCGGTCAGTTGAACGACATCGAAGTCCAGTTCGAGAAACAGCCGGAGGAGAACCGCTTCATCCGCTCCGACCAGGTGAACTTTGTCGCTCAAAACATTCCGGCGCTGGCCTTTAAGTTTGGATGGACGCCGGACTCTCCCGAGATGAAGACCTTCAACGACTGGGTCAAGGTCCGTTACCACCAGCCGTCGGACGATCTGGAGCAGCCTATCGACAAGGAGGCTGCGGCGCAGTTCGTCAGCTACCTCTCGCAGCTTGCTATGCGCGTGGCCAATACGACGACTCGTCCAAGCTGGTATCCAGAGAGTTCCTTCGCGCACCAGTAGTGTGCTCAAGCCCCTTCATTGCGGTTTCGCGGCAGAGGAGGGGCATTTGCTTCCTGTAACATTCATCTCCCCTGGGCGTCTCGTTACAATCGAAACGTAGTCTTCCTGGGAGAAACGACGCTTGCAGAAAGCCACGATGCAGTCTCCGGGCTCACCCAGGCGTTCAGTTTTTCTTCTTGCGCTGGTGTTTCTGCTTCCCATGGCCTCCGCTCAAACTCCGATGCAACCTGCCAGGATGCCGGCAAAGAAGCTCTACATGCAGCGGGGCAAGATCAAGTCTCTCAGCCCGAAAGAGATTGTTCTCGAAGCCGTGGATACTCCATCTACGACCTTTCTCCTGACGCCGACCACCGAGAACGGTTCCCTCAAGCTCGGGGAACTGGTCCAGATCACGTTTACGATGAGCGGCGATCTCAAGATCGCTCACACGATCGCGGAGATCGTTGCGACGCCCATCCGTCTGCCTCGAGGCGCGACTGGCCGCACCCTTCGAGCTGAAACGCCGCTGGGCACACCACGAGCCACCACATCCAGCAAGACTCCAGGTACATCCACTGCGGTCAACCTCCCTCAAGGTACCGTACGTCAGGATGGCTCCTCTATCTCGGACGTCGACATGCCGACAGGCGCTGGCCACCCAGCGCCCATCTCGGCGGCACCAATCTCGCTCGCCGCGGACGAGTCTCAGCTTATCCACATGCGTGCGCCAGAGATCCACCAGTCCGGCGTCAGCAACCCTATCCGACTGGCCATTCTGGACTTTCAGCCTGAGTCCGCCGCTGATGTGAGCCCCAGTCGTATCTCCGACCGCCTGGAGAGCTTACTTCACAACGATGGTCTCTTTTCGCTCCTCGATCGCAGCAAATTTCCATCTCCTTTCCCGACCGAACTGTCCGATCCGAAGGCGATTCTCGAACTCGCTCAAACCCTGGATCATCCCGATGCCATACTCGTTGGGGAGATCAAGGAAGAGATTCCGGATCACGCCCAGTCCGACGGTTCACGCCGCCACAGGATTCAGGCCGTTTTCCCTACGATCGTCCTCGAAGGCCGCCTCTACGACGCCCATACCGGCAAGCTTCTCGGAACGCCGAAGGGAATGGGAGGAGGCTCCCAAGACCGCGCCGATGACCGCACCTCGCCCATCCTCCGCGCTGTGCGGGACGCTGTCGAATCGCTGGCTGCCTCGATCGACCCCGAGTATCCCTCACTGCTCGATCCACGCACCTTTGCTACCGTCGTCTCGGTCGAGCCCAACCGCATGACGGTCGCGTTCCCTGGCAGGCCCTCCGTCCAGGCCGGCAATCACCTCCAGATTGGGCATCCCAACTGGTTCACCCGTGACCCTGCCACCGGGAACATAACCGCTGTTTCCACTGAGCCTCTTGGTACCTTCATCGTCACGACTCTCGAAAGGTCCGAAGCCTCCGGCACCTACCAGGGGACAGCTCCCGCCCCGGGGCAGACCATTCGACTCTCCCGCTAAATCCTTTGCTTCCTTACCGCATCTATTGGGTGAGTGAAGGAGATTTCAATGGATCTGCAATTGAAGGGCAAGAAAGCGATTGTGACAGGCGGTACCGCGGGCATCGGCTTTGCGATCGCACGCGTACTGATCGAAGAGGGTGTCGAAGTCACTATCCCCGGCCGCGGCGGCAAGAAGCTGAGTGAGGCCGTGGCAACACTCGGGCCTTCCGCCATCGCCATCGAGGCCGACCTGGGCACCGCCGCCGGCGCCGCTACGCTCATTGAGCGCGTTCCCTCGACCGACATTCTCATCAACAACCTCGGGATCTATGAGCCCATCCCGTTCGCCGAGATCACCGATGAGAAGTGGTTGAAGATCTTCGAGGTGAATGTCCTCTCTGGCGTGCGTCTCGCGCGTCACTACTTTCCGCAGATGCTCGCGAAAAAGTCTGGACGCGTGATCTTTATCTCCAGCGAATCCGCCATCATGACACCCGCCGAGATGGTGCATTACGGCATGACCAAGACCGCGCAGCTTGCGATCGCGCGCGGCCTTGCCGAGCAGACCAGAGGCACCGCTGTTACTGTCAACTCGATCCTGCCGGGACCCACGCGGTCTGCAGGAATCGTCGGCTTCCTGAAGAGCATCTCCTCAGACCCGAACGCGACCACCGAGCAGGCCGAGGCCGAGTTCTTCGAGAAGCACCGCAGCAGTTCACTGCTTCAGCGCCTTATCGAAGACCGCGAGATCGCGACGCTGGCGGCTTACATCGCCAGTCCGCTCTCCGCCGCGACTAACGGAGCATCCCTGCGTGCCGAGGGTGGTTTGCTGAAGTCGATTGCCTAAAGCAGATGGCCCATGTCTCAGTGCTGAGACATGGGCTTTCACTAGACAAACAACGTAAATACGGGCGAATTCAACGGCACGGTTTGGACCGGCCCGGTCAGTTTGCCGGTATGTTCGTCCACCTTGAAGACGGTGAGCGTGGCTGAGTCCTGGTTGCCACAGACGATCCAACCCTGATTTGGGGTCAGCGTAAAGTGACGCGGACCCTTGCCTCCGCAGGAGATGCGCTGCACGAACGTCAGATCGCCCGAATCCTGGTTGATCGAGAAGACGACCAGCGTATCCTCGCCTCGATTTGAGGCATAGAGGAAGTAGCCGTTCGAGGCAATCTGGATCTCCGCGGCGGTATTCTTTGACGCCGGGAATCCATCCGCGAGCAGCTTGACCGTTGTGGTCGTCTCAACCAGCATCGCCTGGCTCTCGCCCACCTTGTGGTGCGTGGTCTGCCAGAGAAAGCGGTCGATTGTCGAGTCTACCTCGTTGATCGAGTAGACCCAGCGGCCGTTGGGGTGAAAGGCGATGTGACGGGGGCCGGAGCCTGGATGATTATTGGTGAAGCGATGCGGCTCCATCTCACCCATCTGGGCCGTCGTCGGATCGATGGGGAAGACATCGATAGAGTCATGTCCGAGGTCATTTACCAGCAGGAAGCGGTTGTCGGGCGAGAGCATCGTCGAGTGCGGATGCGGTCCCGACTGACGCGAAGCATTTGGGCCGTTTTCGCCGAACCGCGCCGTATCGTGAAAGTCCAGCGTTTCAACGGGTTCGCTCAGCGTGCCGTCGTCGTGAATCTTGTAGCTTGAAACCGTGCCGCCGCCGTAGTTTGCCACATAGGCAGAGCCGCCAGTCGAATCGACCGAGATATAACAGGGGCCGACCCCACCGGAAGATACCAGGTTCAGCATCGTCAAGGCGCCGCTCTTGGTATCGACCGAGTAGCTGCCCACGCGCGAACTCGCCACATCCGTTCCAGCCGCTACGGAGTACAGAACACGCTTTCCGTTCTTCTGTGGGCCAAGGGCGAAGAACGTCGGCCGCACCATGGGCGCAGCGAGCATGGGAGTGGTCATTTTGCCGGTCGCTTCATCAAAGCGCGCCTGGTAGATTCCCTTGCTTACGCCTCGCGACGTATCGGTGCCAATGTAGACCAGCAGGGGGCCTTGCGGAACAATCTTTCTGCGCTTCGGGAAGTGAGGCAGAAAGTCCTGCGCCACCATGGCGTGCGCACCCGCCAGAGCTGCCGGAAGGGCAGCAAGAAACTTGCGTCGGTTCATTCGTCCGTCCATTGGTCTGTCCCTTCGTTCTTCAGGGGAAGCCGCAGCGTCAGTTCGCGGTCGGAATGTTGTCCGAAGGGTGCTTTGGTGTCGTTGCTGAAACTGGAATCTTCACGTTGTCGGCGGGCAGACGGCCCATGAGGGTCTCTGGCTGCACGTTGTCGTTGATGACCGGGAGAGAAGGCAGCTCCGAGGTGTGTCCCACCTCTTTCACTACGGCCTGCGCGTGTTCCAGTACCTCTTCGACGGTCATCGTGTACATCTCGCGGCCATTGTCGTAGCCGGAGCCGATGATGCTCTTCAGATACCGTCCCGCGGCCTGCGCTGCGAGATAGTCGGTGATGACGTGGCCGGTCGTGCGCTTCATCTCCACCCACGCCATGTTCGGCATCGCAATCCAAACGGGCTTGTGATTAACGGCAAACCGGATGTCGGTTGCATCCGCGTGGCGCGTCGCAATGGCGACGATGGTGCCCTTCCAGACGCAATGCAGCTCTTCGCCCGTCCAATGATCGGCTATCGTGAAGTCTTCATACATACGATTAGCTTAGAGCAGCGCACGGAGCAGGGCAAGCTCCGACCCAATGCAAAAAGGGCTTCGGCGCGGGAAACAATCTCCGGCTGAAGCCCTCTGTGCGTTCGTTGGTTCTTTACTCGTCGTAGTGCAACAGGCTGAACACGTCGTACTCTTGCAGCTTGGAAGCGCCCTTCAGGAAGTCAAGCTCGATCGCAAAACCTAGGCCCGCGATCTCGCCACCGAGTTGGCGTACGAGCTGCACGGTCGCCTGCATCGTCCCGCCGGTCGCGAGCAGATCGTCGACGATGATGACACGCTGGCCGGGCTGGATCGCGTCCAGGTGAATCTCCAGTGCATCGGAGCCGTATTCCAGGTCATAGTTGACCCGAGCTACCGGAGCCGGCAGCTTGCCAGGCTTGCGCACCGGTACAAAGCCGGCGTTCAGCCGGTAGGCCAGGGCAGGCCCAAAGATGAAGCCGCGTGCCTCGATGCCGAGGACCAGGTCGATCTCCTTTCCGATGTAGTAGGCGGCAAAGGCGTCGATCAACTGCGCAAAGCCGGTTTTATCCTTCAGCAGGGTGGTGATGTCGTAGAACAGGATTCCCGGTTTGGGGAAGTCGGGCACCGTGCGGATCAGTTCCTTCAGCGGCTCACAGTTGATTTGCGTCATTACCAGGCTCCTTCAATCTCAAACGGTCCAAGCCGCTCTGCTTCTTCGTCGGCTATCTCATGCTTCACAATTGCGTCCACACGGCTTCCACGCGAACCTTTGCGCAGAGCCGCTTCCAACTCGACGATATCCTGATCGTCACCAGCCGCACAGACTTCAACGTGGCCTTCGTCGGTGTTACGCACCCAGCCGCGCAGACCGATCTCCGCTGCTTCGCGCTGGACGAACCAGCGGAAACCGACACCCTGCACACGGCCTTTGACCAAATAGTGGCGGACCATTAGGCGCGGCTCATGTAGGCGCCTTCCGCCGTATCCACCCGAATCTTCTCGCCCTCGTTGATGAAGGGAGGCACCTGCACGACGAGACCTGTCTCGGTCTTGGCCGGCTTGGTGACGGAAGAAGCGGTCGCCGAACGGATACCCGGCTCGGTTTCCATGACGGTCATGACGACTGCAGTCGGCAGCTCAATACCAACTGCCTTTCCATCGTGGAAGCTGACCTCAATCATGAGGTTCGGCGTCAGGTAGTCCACCGTGTCGCCCAGCATGTCACGCTTCAGCATCGTCTGCTCGTAGGCTTCGTCCATGAAGTAATAGTCGTCGCCGTCGTTGTACAGGAATTCCATCTTGATCTCGTCGACGATGACGCGGTCGATCGGATCCGGGGAGCGGAAGCGCTCCGTGAACATCGCGCCCGTACGGATATGGCGCAGCTTGGCCTGGATGAAGGCGCGCAGGTTTCCGGGAGTGCGATGCTCAACCGAAAAAACCATGTGCAGGTCGCCCTTGTAGTTGATGACCATGCCTGGGCGCATCTGGGTTGCTGGAATCGACATAAAGAAAAATCCTCTTGACCAAAAAGTTTTGAAATCCGGGTGCTGGCAAAGCCGCCACCATCGCAACATCCCACGTACGCACGGGAGAGGCAGAAGAGCTTCGCAACCCTACGATTGTAGCGCAGTCAGTCCGGGCTACCGCCAAAGATGCGCTTGAAGAAGTGGCCGATGGCATGAGCGAATCCATGCGGTTTTTCCGGCGCGGGCGGCGTTGCGGTGGCTGGAGCCGTGGCAGGCAGCGGCGCTCCACTGCCCTCGAAGCTGAGGTTCGCGGCGACCTGCGTGTGGGTTACGCCGGGCTCGGACTGTGGAACCTCGGGCGTAGCCGTCAAACCCGCGCTCTCTGCCGCAGGGAAGGGATGGGTCGCGGCAACGTCGCCCGTTCCTGCTTTGTCGTTTGCGGGGCTCAGAGAGGCCTCGGCGAGAGACATGGTGCGTGGTGGGCATCCGCAGGGTGACGACTCATGGTCGACGACTTCGCGCAGATTGCCGTGCTCGAAGAGAACGTGCTGTCCGGCGTGCAGCTCGTAGGTGGCCTCTCCGAAGGAGTCCGAGAGCACCAGCGTTGGAGCGTTTGCGCCGCGGTGCTCCACGCAGGTGTCCCCGTTGCGTGTCACGCGCAGACGCAGATCGAGCGGGCCTCCGCCCTTGACGGAAAACCGGATATCCGGCGTGAGCACAGCATCGTTTGCGGACGCATTCATCTTCACTTCAATCGCCCCACGGTCGAGCGCAAGCATTAGAGGAGCGCTTCCCGCGTTCGCGGTGCCTGAGGAAAGATGCAGGCCGCTCGTCTGGCAGATGGTCACTGTCCCGCCACGTTCGAGCGCTACCTCCGCGGCATGATCGCGGGCCGTGACGCTGCTCGATCCGACCAGAAGCGCGCGCCCGCCCGTGACCTCGAGCGTTCCGGCAACGGTTGCGTCCTGCATCGCCACGGATCCGATCTTCTGCTGACCAAAGGACGCGCAGCTTACCGCGAGCAGCGCCATCGTGCAGGCGGTCTTCATGGCTAGCCCTTGAGTCCAAGAAAGTTGGCGATGATGGTTTTTCCGTGGGTCGTCAGGACGCTCTCGGGGTGGAACTGCACTCCCTCGATAGGTAGTTCGCGGTGCCGCAGAGCCATGATGGTCTCGCCGTCCGCTGTACGTGCCGACACCTCAAGCTCCGCGGGGAACTCCTCCTCGCTGACGATCAGCGAGTGGTAGCGGGTGCAGGTCATCGCCGAAGGCACGCCGGAGAAGATGGTTCTGCCGTCGTGCTCCACTTCACTCGTCTTGCCATGCATGAGCCTGGGTGCGCGAATCACCTTGCCGCCAAACGCCGCTCCGATGGACTGATGCCCGAGGCAGACGCCAAGGATCGGCACCCTTTTGCCGCCGTTTGCCGCCAGATCCGCGAAGTGCTGGATCAGGCCGATCGAAATACCGGCATCTTCCGGCGTGCAGGGGCCGGGCGAGATCAGGATGCGGTCAGGATTCAGCGTTTCGACCTCTTCCGGCGTCAGCTCGTCGTTGCGCTTGATGACCATCTCTGCGCCGAGCTCACCCATGTACTGCACGAGGTTGTAGGTGAAGGAGTCGTAGTTGTCCAGAACGAAGACCATACTTTATGGTAACGCCTCCCTCGCACCGAGTCCGAGAACTCGTGCGGGCAGACGGGCGGGCAAGTATCGCAACCCGATATGATTCTGGTATGAGCGATGTGGCACAGCGGTTGAAGGATCTGGCTGAGTTTCGGTATCAGGTGCGGAGATTTATCGGGTTCAGCGAGGCTGCTTCGGAGGTGGATGGCGTATCGGGGCAGCAGTACCAGATGCTGCAGGTCGTCGGAGCGGCGGAGACCCGGGCCACCATCTCATACATTGCGGAGCGGATGGTGCTTCGGCACAACTCGGCCGTGGAGCTGGTCGATCGTGCGGTGAAGGCTGGGGTAGCGCGGCGGGTGGCGGATGAGTCGGACCATCGGCGATCGGTGGTGGAGATGACGGACAAGGGGCGAGAGGTGTTGATGCGTCTCGTCGAAGAGCACGTCGCGGAATTGAAGCGAGTGGGGCCCGAGATTGTGCGAGCTCTGGATGCGGTGGTGGGTCAATGACAGACGGGAATTCTATTTTCGACCGCGGGAAGGGCCCGCGCTCCGCGGCCCCTTCCGGCGGTGCTCGTCCTACTTCGTCGTCAGCGCCTTGAGGTAGAGATACTCGAACTCCACGCCCTTGTAGAAGTCCTCGACGCGGATGCGTTCATCGCGGCCGTGCGCCCGGTCGTCATCGCGGTCGATGCCCATGCCGCTGAAGCCGTAGCTCGGGATGCCGGCGTTCATGGTGTAGATTGAGTCGCTGGCGCCAGTCTCCATGCGGGGGATGATGGGGATGCCCGGCCAGAGTTCATGGGTGACCTTCGTGAGGGGTTCGAAGACCTCGGGAAGCGGTGCCGGGGGTGCCATGGACTTACGGTCGGAGCCCCGGTCCGAGAGGTCGCCCGCATCGGACTTGTACTGGACTTTGAGCGATGGGTCGGCGAAGATGCGGACCAGTTCGAGGCGGATCTCCTCCTGCGAGTGGCCGGGAAAGATGCGGCAGTTGACGTTGGCGGAGGCTGCTCCTGGAAGGGCGTTTGGAGCGTGGCCACCGTTGATCATCGTGGCCACGCAGGTGGTATGGAGGAGCGAGTTATAGGTAATGTCTTCGGACAGACGCGCCGCCGCGGCTGGGTCGGGCGTTGGACCAGAGACGAGTTTGAGGTCGGCCGAAGTCTGGCCCTTTTGCAGAGGCGCGGATGCTGCGAAGTAGGCGCGCGTGACCTCATTGGTTTCGAGCGGGAAGGGTGAGTGCTCCAGGCGGATAAGGGCCTCGGCGAGGTGGTAGATGGCGTTGTCCTTGCGGGGCAGGGAGGAGTGACCACCGGGATTGGTGGCGGAGACGACATAGTCGGCGTAGAGTTTTTCGGTCGCTTCGACGCCCATGCTCAAGGCGCGGCCTTTTTCGAGCTCCGGGCCGCCGGAGTCTGGATTGAGGGCGAAGGCCGCGTCGACGAGGTCGCGGTGGTTGGTCAGGAGCCAGTCGACACCATTGGATTTGCCGCCCTCTTCGTCTGCGGTGAGGGCTAGGATGATATCGCGGTCGGGGGTGTAGTGTTCGCGGCGCAGGCGGATGAAGGCGTCGACGACGGCCGCGTCGGAGTCCTTCATGTCCTGGGTGCCGCGTCCGTAGAAGTAGCCGTCTTTCTCGATGAACTGGAAGGGGTCGGTGGTCCAGTCGGAGCGTTTGGCCTCGACGACGTCGATGTGGCAGATGATGAGGATGGGCTTGAGGGTGCTGCCGGGGGTGCCGCGGTAGCGGGCGACGAGGTTGCGCTTGTGGTCGTTAGGGCCACCGACAAAGAGGTCGGCGGCGGGGAAGCCAGCATCAAGGAGGCGCTTTTGCACGGCCTCGGCGGCGAGGGAGACGTTGCCGACGGAGTCGGTGGTGTTGATTTCGACGAGTTGCTGGAAGAGTTCGCGGGCGAGGGGGCGCTCGGTGGCAGGGAGGGGGGACTGGGCCGCGAGGGATGCGGCGAGGAGGAGCGGCAGGAGGGCGGCGGCGATGCGGTTCGCGGGCATGAGGCGAGTGTAAAGGACAGGTGGCTCATCGAACCACTCATGCCATGAGACGCCGGTTACGCCTTCCGGGAAACGAGAGCAGAATTGAAGGCGGGTGACTTGTAGCTGTGAAATCTCCATGGCTTCGTATTGTCCCTGTAGGTCGCGGAACGGTGCGAGACGATGTCGCTTTCCGGCAGACCAATGTAGTTTTGCGGGATTGCGGAATCCGTGGCAGCGACCAGGGCTTGTGGAGATCAAGAAGGGCAATCTTATCTTGTGACTAATTTTGTTGCTTATTGATTCAGTATGCGGAGGGCTGGTTCGGGTTCGAAGTGGGCGCGGATTTTTGTTGCTATCGCTGGGCTGACTACGGCGGTGAGGGCATCGTGAGTGGCCTGGCTGACGCCGCGAATGGAGCCGAAGTGCTGCACTAACCGCTCGCGCGTGCGGGGGCCTACGCCTGGGATGTCGTCGAGTTCGGTAGTGCGGTCGCGCATCTGGCGGCGCTTGCGGTGGTAGGTGACGGCGAAGCGGTGGCTCTCGTCGCGGATCTTTTGCATGAGGTGCAGGACGGGGGAGCGGCGATCGAGGACGACGGGGTCACTCTCCTGGCCGTGGACGTAGATGATCTCCTCGCGCTTCGCGATGGAGGCGAGGGGCTGCAGGGTGACGCCGATCTCTTCGAGCGCGGCGTAGGCAGCATGCAACTGACCGAGGCCGCCGTCGATGAGGATGAGCGAAGGGAAGGGCTTCTTTTCGTCGAGAAGCTTTTTGTAGCGGCGCTGAATCACCTCGCGCATGGAGGCGAAGTCATCTACACCGGATACTGTTTTGATCTGGTATTTGCGATAGTCCGACTTCTTCATCTCGCCGTTTTCCCAGACGACCATGGACGCGACGGTCTCGGCACCCTGAATGTGCGAGATGTCGAAGCATTCGATGCGCTTTGGGAGTTCTTCGAGCGTGAGTGCGTCCTGGAGCGCCTCCTGAATCATCTTCTGGTTGGGCTGGAGGACACGGAAGCGCTGATCGTACGATTGTTTCGCGTTCTGGCAGACGAGATCGACGAGCGAGCGTTTGTCGCCTCGTTGTGGAGCGGCGATCTCGATGCGATGGCCGGTGCGCTCGCTGAGGGTCTCGGCGAGGAGCGTACGGTCTGGAAAATCTACGGGGACGTAGACAGATTTTGGGACATAAGACTGATCGAGATAGAGCTGCTTCAAGAGTGCGGAGAAGAACGCCGCTGGGGAGAAAACAACAGCGTCCGGGGTGTCGAATTCGGTAGTCAAATGGCCCGGCTGATCGCTGGTGCGCTCGGTCTCGTTGATAGCGGGTGCGGTGAAGGCGGGGTTTGGTTCGGGGTCGGTGTCTTCGTTGAGGTTGGCGATGAGCAGGTCAGGAAGGTCTTCCCAGAAGAAGTCGCGGCGATCGACGATCTTGCCTCCGCGCATGTGGAAGAGGTTGACGGCGAGCATCTGCTGTTCGTAGTGGAAGCCGAAGACGTCGGCGTCTTCGTTGTCGGCGGTGGCGATGCGCTGCTTGTCCTGCATCTGGTTCAGCGTGATCAGTTGGTCCCGGAGACGCGCGGCGAGCTCGAACTGTTCGTTCATGGCGGCGTCGTTCATGCGTTCGGTGATGCGAGCTTCGAGCTCCTGCGGCTTACCGTCGAGCAGGAGCTGCACATCGCGCACGGTCTGCTTGTAGAGTTCGGGGGTGGTGAGGCCCTCGACGCACGGGCCAAGGCAGCGCTTGATGTAGTACTGGAGGCAGGCGCGGGGGTGGTAGCGGTTGAGGTCTACTTTGCAGCTTGGGATGAGAAACGACCGATGGATGAGGTCGACCAGGCGGTGCGCGAGGTTGCCGGGAAAGTAGGGGCCGAAGTACTGGCCGCTATCCTTGCGAAGCTTGCGGGTAACGAAGACCTTGGGGTAGCGGTCACCCATGGTGAGCTTGATGTAGGGATAGGTCTTGTCGTCGCGCAGCAGGATATTGAAGCGGGGCTTGCGCTGCTTGATGAGGTTGTTTTCAAGGGCGAGTGCCTCGCGCTCGTTGTCGACGGTGATGTACTCAATGTCGACGGCCTCGCGCATGAGGGAGCCGGTCTTAGGGTTGTTGATCTGGTTGGCGTCGAGAAAGTAGCTGCGGACGCGGGAACGGAGGTTCTTCGCCTTGCCGACGTAAATGACCTCACCCTCGGCGTTCTTGTAGAGGTAGCAGCCGGGAGAGGTGGGGAGGGTGCGGATTTTGGCGAGGAGATCCATGCGCACCTTCTAGTTTAGTCTGGCGAGACGATGACCGATACGACTCCATTGCGGGATCCGCTGGCTTCGCTGGTGGGCGCGTGTCTGCTGGCGGGTACGGGCGGGATGCTGGACGTGATTGTTTTCCTCAACCAGAACCATGTGTTCGCGTGTGCGATGACGGGGAACGTGATCTTCATGGCGGTCGCGGCGGTGGGGCGGGACTGGGTGCAGGTGGGGCGGCATGGGGTTCTTCTGGTGGCGTTCTTCCTGGGGATTGCGGGTTCGATGTTTCTGCGCACGCGGCGTGCGGCGGTCTTTGGGATTGCGTTGCAGATTGTAGCGCTGGTGGGGTTGGGGTTTGTGCCGCGAGGGGTCTCGCCGGTGATGGTGACGGTGGTGATTGCGTTTTCGGCGTCGCTGCAGGTGGCTACGTTTCGCAAGGTCGATGGGATGGCATATAACTCGGCGTTTGTGACGGGTAACCTGCGGTCGGTGGCGGAGGCGGCGTACCTGTTGCTGTTTCCGCGGGAGCACGCGGCGATTGCGGAGGTGGAAAAGACGGATCCGGAGGAACAGCAGAGGGCCGTGGCCAGGGGACTCACTCTCGTGTGCGGGGCTTTTCTTGTGGGAGCCTTGCTGGGCGCGTGGCTGGCTCCGCGGTGGGGGAATCGGAGTCTTTGGGTGGTGGCGGTGCCTTTGGTGGTTACGCTGGGGATTGCATGGCGGCACCGCAGGGCGATGGAAGCGGCGAACGCGGAGGGGTAGTCGGAGTCTTGCTCCATCTCGCGGCGGGTGCCGCGAACCTTTCCGGGCCACCGATATCGATCGAATCAACCGGCTAACTGACGAATTCACAGTAGTTCGATTGGTTTTTCTTTGTCTGTGCCGGTCTTAGTCGACGTGCTTGCGGTAGCAGATCCAGATGAGTAACGACGCCAGTAGAACCCAGGCGAACTGGTACCAGTAAAAGAAAGGAAAACCAAAAAAAGTCGGTGTGGCGCGGGCGTAGAGCGCCGGGAAGCAGAGACCGAGGTAGGGCAGGACCAGCAGCCAGCGGTAGGCTCGGCCTTTCGATTGGGCGGGCTGCGGGTTGGGTTCGAGAGCCATCGGGGCGATGCTATCACGGTTCCGGGGTGTGGTTGGGCCTCTTGGTTCCGGTAAACTGGAAGGGATGCCTGCGAACGGTCTGCCAGCTTTGCCGAATCTGCCCGCGATGAACGACACCGGAGCCCGCGTGGCCGAGGCCGCGGCTATCATGGCGCATCTGCGCGGATCCGAGGGTTGTCCCTGGGACCGGGAGCAGACGTTTGATTCGATCAAGCACAACACGCTGGAGGAAACCTATGAGGTCTTCGATGCGATTGAGCGGCGGGCGTGGCCGGAGCTGAAGGATGAGTTGGGCGACATGCTGCTGCAGGTGCTTTTTTATGCGCAGATGGCGAGCGAGGCTGGGTATTTTTCGATGGCCGATGTGGCAGCGGGTTTGTCCGCGAAGCTGATTCGCAGGCATCCGCATGTGTTTGCGGATGGGACGGCGGATGATCCGGCGGCGGTGCAGACGACGTGGGATGCGGTGAAGGCTGAGGAGAAGAAGCTCGCTGGAACTGCGGCGGCTGGACTGCTGGGGGACGTTTCGCGGGCTATGCCGGCGATGACCGAGGCGCGGAAGCTGGGGGCCAAGGCGGCCAAGGTGGGGTTCGATTGGCCGGATGTTTCCGGGCTGGTGGAGAAGCTGCGGGAAGAGACTGCGGAGCTTGAGGTGGAGATTCGCGGCGCGTTGACACCCACATCCCAAGGACGGGATGTGGGGCACCCGGATTTGGGGCGTGTCGAAGATGAGTTGGGGGATTTGTTGTTTACGGCGGTGAACCTGGCGCGGCATATGAAGCTCGATCCGGAGACAGCGCTGCGGCGGGCGAATGCGAAGTTTCGCGGAAGGTTCGATGCGATGGAGACCGCGGCCGGTGGCCGTGAGGCTTTGGCGGGGATGAGTGCGGAAGAGCTCGATCAGCGATGGCGGGCGGCAAAGTTGGAGACGGCATGAGTGAAGCAGTAACGATACGGATTGAGAAGCTGACCACGCTGGAGCAGTTTGAGCGGTGCGTGGAACTACAGACCGCGGTCTGGAGCTACGACGCGGCGGATCTGATTCCGAAGCGAATGTTCCTGTTGGCGCACAAGATCGGCGGGGCGGTATTTGGCGGGATCGACGACCGTACGGGCGAGATCGTTGCTTTTGCGATGGGGTTGTCGGGGTATCGCGACCGCGTGCCGTACCTGCACTCGCATATGCTGGCCGTGCTGCCGGCGTATCGCAACCTGGGGATTGGGCGGAAGCTGAAGCTGGCGCAGCGGGACGATGCGATCGAGCGCGGGTTCGAGCTGATGGAGTGGACGTTCGATCCGCTGGAGATCAAGAATGCGCATTTGAATATCGCGCGGCTGGGTGCGGTGTGCCGGCGGTATGCGCGGAATTTTTATGGGTCTTCTTCTTCGCCTCTTCAGGGCGGACTGCCGACGGATCGGTTGTATGCGGAATGGTGGCTGCGCTCGGATAGGGTGGAGCGTATGCTGGAGGCCGAACGTACGTTGCCCGCGCCGGCTGCGGAAGAGCGTGTGTTTGTGCCGCGCGAGATTCCGGAGTGGAAGGCCGATGGTGTTTTGCGCGCGAAGGCCCTGGCGGTACAGACACACAATCGGGAAGAGCTGGAAGCGGCCTTTGCCAAAGGGCTGGCTGTGATTGGATATGAACGCACTGCGGAGGGCGATGGCGCCTTTCTGCTGGGCCCCGTACCGGATTTGAAACCAACGACACGTTAGGAATTGTTCATGCTTAAGATTGACCGCATCCATCTACGCGAGATCAACATGCCGCTCGCACACCCGTTTGAGACGAGCTTCGGATTGACGACGGCCCGGCGCATCATGCTTGTGGAGATCGAGGCCGAAGGGCTTACGGCCTGGGGCGAGTGCGTGGCGGGGGAGCATCCGTACTTCTCGGACGAGATGATCGACACGGCGTGGCTGATCGCGGAGACCGAGCTGGCTCCGCGGCTGGTGGGCGTGGAGATCGAGGGTGGCGGGTCGGTGCCGAAGCTGCTGGAGCAGGTGCGCGGGCACAGGATGGCCAAGGCGGCGTTCGAGAATGCGGTGTGGGATCTGGAGGCGCAGATGGAGGATGTGCCTCTGGGCAAGCTGCTGGGTGGCACGCGCGAGATCATTCCCTGCGGTGTGTCTATCGGGATTCAGCCGACGCCCGAGAAGTTGATGGAAAAGATCGAGACCGAGCTTGAGGCGGGCTACCAGCGCATCAAGCTGAAGTGCAAGCCGGGCTGGGATGTTTCGATCTTTGACATGGTGCGCAAGCGCTGGCCGGACATCCTTCTTTCGTGCGATGCGAACTCGGTATACCGGCTGAAGGATATCGACGCGATCGCGGCGTGGGATCAGTTCAAACTGTTGATGATCGAGCAGCCGCTCTGGTACGACGATTTCTACTTCCACTCGATGTTGCAGAAGCGCATCGAGACGGCGATCTGCCTGGACGAGTCGATTCGCAATCGACGCGATGCGCTGGCAGCGATCGACATGGAGTCCTGCCGGATCATCAACATCAAGGTGGGTCGCGTGGGTGGCTTCACGGAAGCCATCGCGGTGCATAATGCCGCACAGGAACGCGGGATTCCAGTGTGGTGCGGGGGCATGCTGGAGACGGGGATTGGGCGCGCGGCGAATGTGGCGCTGTCGTCGCTGCCGAACTTCTCGCTGCCCGGCGATGTCTCGGCTTCGAAGCGGTATTGGGCAGAGGACATCATCGAGCCGGAGGTTACGGTATCGAAACAGGGCGAGATCGTGGTGCCGACGACTGCAGGATCCGGGTTCACGGTCCGCACGGACCGCATCGAAAAGCTGACGGTGCGCCGCGCGACAATCTCCGCAAGGGCTGCGGTTACCGTTTAGCGTTGCGGCGTAATGGCCCCCATCTCAGCCGTGAGATGGGGGCTCTTCTTTTTGCACCTACTGCTGTTTGAGGGCGACAGTCGCGGGCTTCGGAAGCGGTGTGGCCAGAAGCGTCTTGATCGCCTCCTGGTAGGGCATTGCCGGGACCGGCGTGTAGCCTTCGCTGCTTACGCGCGAGTTTTCGCGGAAGGTCTTCAGCATCAGCGCGCGCACGGTAAGCTGCTCGGTGAAATGCGAGAAGATCCAGCGGGTGTTTGGATCATTTTGGGTGGGTGTTTGCTGCAGCATCAGCTTCCCGCCCGGATAGATGTGCGCCAGCATCCCCCATCCAAGGTTGACCCCCTGAAAGATGTCGCCTTCCATGCGGACCATGTGGTGTGTCCTGGCATCGATCCAGACGCGGCCTGCGAGGCCGGTGAGTGCTTCGGAGGTGGTGGTGGGCGGGTGCCATCCGGGATTGGGTTTGTAGTCGAGGACAACCTGTTCGCCGGGGAAGTCGGGAAGCTGCGGCTGGCCTGGCGCGTAGGAGAACACCATAGCGTCGGGCAGCATCTTGATCAGCTCGACCGCACGCTTTTTGCCACTGACATCGCCACTGACATGGCGTTTGTACTTATCGGGTGCGGCGATCATGTCATTGAGCCGCTGCTGCTCCCACTTATCTTCGTCTTCGGTCAGGGCGCGGCCATCTCGTTCGATCAATCGGGCAACGGTCCCATCCTTGCTCTCAATGACGTCGCGGAGCTGATCGCCTTTGGCGTCGATGACGTGCATTCGATAGCGCAGGTACTGGCCGGGGTGATCGATGACGGGAATTTCATTGTTGGCCGCGTCAAAGGCCCAGGTGCGGGGGGGCACGCTGAGCAGAAGAGCATGCGCCGATTGGGGTGAAAGTGGTTTTGAATCTGCGGAAGGCTGAGCCTGGAGCGCCATAGGCAGGACGAAGATTGAAGCTGCCAACGCGCGGGCCACCCCTGCAACGATCCTCGACGTGTGAGCTCTGCGCATCATCACCGGTTGGACGTATGAAGAGTGGAATGAGTTTCCCCCGTTTGCTTCCCAGTGTGAGGCTTGGGTATAGTTCGGGTCAGGCCCGCAGGATTTGCAGGGTGATCAAAGGGAGATGTCCGCATGAAGCCAGCAGAGGGTTCCACCGTTATTGGAAAGTCCGTCATCATCCGGGGCGATATCTCCGGCTCGGAGGACCTCTTCATGGACGGGGAGATTGAGGGAACCATCACCTTGACGGAGAGCCGACTGACGATCGGTCCGAACGCACGCGTGCGGGCCGACGTGAATGTGCAGGATGTCATTGTATTTGGACGAGTTGAAGGTAACGTGAAGGCAAGCGGACGTCTGGAGCTGCGGCAGTCGGCGAGTGTAGTGGGCGATATTCAAGCGGGACGTCTTTCGATCGAAGAGAGTGCCAGCCTGCGTGGACGTGTGGAGTTGACCGAGCCCGTACAGCGGCCGGCCACGCTGAATATCCGCTAAGTACGCTGGAACCAGCCGCACGACCCCTGAGAGAGAGACGCCGGCACCATGCGCAACCTGTTCAAGAGTTCGTCGGAGCACCGAGCGGTCGAGCCGAAGATCCCACGCTCCTCGAGCGGCTGGTCCGATCTGTATAAGCACCTGCAGACGACCGATTCGCTCCGTGTGCTCGATGTAGGGGCCACGTCTGCAAACAATATCAACTTCCTGACCGGGCTTGGCCATAGCGTCTACATGGCCAACTTCGTGGAGGATGCGGCGAAGCCCGAGTGGCAGGTCCCGGACGACAGCCCGGATGCGCGGCCAGGTGCGACGCGCTTCAACGCGGAGGGCTTTGTCGCGGAGAATATGGACTTCTCCGGTCGGCAGTTCGACGTCATTACGTTGTGGGATACGTTGGATTTTCTACCGGTGGATCTGGTAGCTCCCCTGGTCAATCGCCTGCACGAGGTGATGGCTCCCGGAGGGAAGCTGCTTGGCTTCTTTCACACGAAGATGCTTCCTGCGGAGACTTCTTTCTCGCGCTTTCATCTCACCGCGCAGAACCAGGTCGAGATGCAGAAGGTGGGTCAGTATCCTCTGGTGCAGGTGTTTCAGAATCGCCAGATCGAGAGGCTGTTTCAGGCTTACTCGAACTATAAGTTCTTCCTGGCAAAGGACAATCTAGCTGAAGTGATTGTGACGCGGTAAGACCGGCGCTTTCTCAACCCGGAGTCTTTAGCCCAAACGCGAAAACGGTAGATATCCGTAGTGGATGTCTACCGTTTTCGCGTTTGCCTGCAACTGCCTAAGTGGGCGGAAATTTGGGGGGTTGGGGAGAGCAGTTAGGCCTGCTTGCGGCGTTCGGCCCAGCGCTTTTTCATGGCGTCTGCAATACGCTTGCGGCCTTCCGGGCTCAGCTTGCGCTTGCGCGGTGCCGCTGCTTCAGGAGCAGCCTTGACGACGACATTCTTGCTCCCCTTGGGACGTCCACGGCCTGGGCTCTTGCGAACCACGTCCGTTCCCGAAAGAAGTTGCCGTGCCTGCTGCAACTTGGCGATCTGTGCATCGATTTCTGCGAGAATGCGACTTACTTCCATGTGTATCTCCGAGGCTTTTTAGCCATCGATCTAGTTTGAATTGACCAACCCTGGGACGAACGTGATGCGGATATTAGGTTAATATCTGCTCTTGACGATACATAAGTGATGTGTTTGATGCAAATAAATGAGGTATAGCTGTCGCGCTAAAGGTACTGAAGGAGTTAGACGGTGTTTACGGTTCGGAGTTTCCTTTTTACTGTGCGAAGACCATGCGTGCTCTTGAAGGAGGCGTGGTATGCGATCAATGTCCTACAGCTCCGGAAGAGGCTCTGGACTTTGGCTTTCTGCAGCGACACCGGTAGCAGTTCGCTAAAGCCCGAGTGGCCTGGATGGTAGACTCGACAGCGATGAAGACCCTCCCTCTGCGGCTTTGGGCGCTGGCCATTCTCTCCGGAATGCTCCAGGTACTCTCGTTTCCTCTTGCCGGTCCCGTGCCGGTGTGGCGCACAGCATTATGCTGGGTGGCGCTTTGGCCTTTGTTGTGTGCGCTAGCTGCGGACAACAAGGACGGGCGTCCCGTGAACGTGCTGCAGGCCACGTTTATCGGTTACTTAGCCGGTTTTGTTTTCTATCTCGGGAACTGCTACTGGATCTTTCAAACGATGAACATTTACGGGGGACTGCCGAAGCCTGTATCGGCGGGGATTCTGGTGTTGTTTGCACTTTATCTCGGGTTATATCTCGCATTGTTTGGGGCTCTTATGGCTTTCGCGCGAGTTAGGTTCGGGCGGCAGACGGCGATGGTGCTGGCTCCTTTTTTGTGGGTCGCCGTAGAACTGGCACGGGCCCGCATCACGGGCTTCCCTTGGGATCTTTTGGGCAACGCGCAGGTTGACAATCCCTTGCTCACGCGGCTTGCCCCCTGGGGCGGAGCGTATGCGATCTCCTTTGTGATTGCCGGGGTGAACGCGCTTTGGCTGATACGGATTCGGCTGCGTGAACGGAAGTATCTGCGCCCTGCCCTGGTGGTTGGGCTGGTCGTGCTCTGCGGGTTGTATCTTCTGGCGCTGCGCAGGTTGCCTGCGAGCCTGGAGTCTATCCCCACAGCGTCAGCAACGCTGGTGCAGGAGAATCTTGCGGTAGGTGCTGAGAGCAGCGGTCCGATGGAAACGCAGGCGGAGAGAATCTCTTCGTTCGCTCATCTCAGTCGCAATCCCGCGCATACCGAGTTACTCGGGATTCCGGAACTTGCCGGTACAAAAAGTGTGACGCTGCCGGAGTTTGCGTATGTGATGAAGCCGGGCAGGGAAGGGTATCAGCCGACGAATCTGATCGTGTGGCCTGAGGCCCCGTCGGAGTTTCATACGAATGATCCTGTCTTCGCCGCAAAGATGCATGAACTGGCAGACTCCACGCAGTCTCTCTTGATTGTGGGATCGCTTGGTGTGGTGCCGGATCCGCGCGTAGAACGCGGAGGATATGTCTATGATTCCGCCGCGGTATTTTCTCCGGGTGAGACAGGCAGTGGACGCTACGACAAGATTCACCTCGTGCCGTGGGGCGAATATATTCCTTTCAAGCGTTTCTTCTTCTTTGCCAATAAGCTGACGGCAGGCGTAGGCGATATGGATCCCGGCGCGGAGCGGACGGTGCTTCGTCGCGACGATCATGTCTATGGCATCTTTATCTGCTACGAGTCCATCTTCGGCGATGAGGTGCGGCAGTTCGTCAAGAAAGGCGCCGAGGTGCTGGTGAATATCTCGGACGACGGATGGTACGGGGATTCCGGCGCGGCGTGGCAGCATCTGAACATGGTGCGGATGCGCGCGATCGAGAACCATCGCTGGATCCTGAGGGCGACCAACACTGGAATTACGTCGACGATCTCCCCCAGCGGACGCGTAGTAGCTTCTATGCCGCGAAAGATCAGAGCGGCGATCAATGTGCCGTTCGGCTATGAACGCGATACGACGTTCTATACGCAGTATGGGGATGTATTTGCGTATCTGTGCGCTCTGGTTGCGGTGGGGATGTTGGCGCTTGGCTGCAGACGCGCGGTAAACTAGACGGATGTTAGATGATCTCGAATACAAATACTCCCCGGTGCGCGATAAGATTCGCGAACTGCGGGAGTATCTTTGACTCGGCGCGCTTGCGTCGTGAACTTGCTGTCATTGAAGAGAAGATTGCCGACCCCAGTGTATGGGCGGATGCTGCCAAGTCCCAGCCATTGATGCGTGAGCGCAAGCGTCTTGAGACGCTGCTGGCCGATGATACGGAACTGGCTCGGCGTTCCGATGATATCGAAGCCTACTTCGAACTGGCCCGGGAAGGCGAAGACACCGAAGGTGACCTCACGCGCGAGATCCCCGCACTGGTCGAGTTCGCCGAAAAGCTCGAATCGAAGACGATGCTCTCGGGCGAGACCGATCCTCTGAACGCCATCGTCACCGTACATCCCGGAGCCGGCGGCACCGAGAGCCAAGACTGGGCCGAGATGCTGATGCGGATGTACATCCGCTGGGGCGAGCGGCAGGGCTTCAAGGTGGAGATCAACGAAATTCAGGATGGCGACGAAGCTGGCATCAAGTCCGCTACCTTCACCATCTCGGGAGACTTCGTCTACGGTCTGCTTTCGGGTGAAACAGGCGTGCATCGGCTTGTCCGCATCTCGCCGTTCGACTCCGCCAAGCGCCGCCATACCAGCTTCGCGAGTTGCTTCGTCTCTCCTGAAATCGACGACACCATCGTGATCGACATCAAGACCGAAGATCTTCGTATCGACACCTATCGCTCCGGCGGTAAGGGCGGCCAGCACGTGAATACGACCGACTCCGCCGTCCGTATCACCCATCTTCCGACAGGTCTCGTGACGGGCTGCCAGAACGAGCGCTCACAGCACAAGAACAAGGAGCGCGCCATGAAGATGATGCGTTCGAAGCTGTATGAGTATGAGCTCGACAAGAAGAAGGCAGCCACACGCAAGATCGAAGACTCGAAGCTGGAGATCGGCTTCGGCTCGCAGATCAGGAGCTATGTGCTGCAGCCGTACCGCATGGCGAAGGATCTGCGCACGCGCGTCGAAGTCGGCGATGTGGACAAGGTGCTCGATGGCGATCTCGAACCGTTCATCCGCGGCTATCTGCGAATGCGGCGCGAGGGCAACATGCCGGCTGCGATCGATCCTGACGACGACCTCTAGCAACGTTAGCCAGACGTCGTCTGAGAGGATGATCGGAATCATTGTATGTGGATGACAAATCTCACTCGATCCCAGCGAGGAACGAGCGCAAGATAAGAGAGTTCGTGGCAGCGTAACTCTCTTATCCTGGAGGCCGGTGATGGCCAAGCTCTTTCCTCGTCCCGACTATGGCGTGGACGCCCCCGCGGTGATGCGGAATCTTTTTCTGTTCGGGTTTCTCTGCCTTCTGCTTGGGTTGGCGCTTCCGCATACGCTGCATCTGTTCGGGATCATTGCGCTCAGCTCTCAGAGCTTCTTCTGGCCTGCGGGCTTTCTCATTGGGGAAGGGTGCCTGTTTCTTTTGTATGTGAAGGTGGGTAAGTTCCGGCATCGGGACATGATGCTTGGTCTCCACTCATGGCGTGGCGATGAGCAGGTGCTCGATGTGGGATGTGGGCGGGGCCTTCTGCTCGCAGGTGCGGCGAAGAAGGTTCCCGATGGGCACGCGACGGGGATCGATGTCTGGTCGAACGTCGACATGGGCGGGAACTCAGCTTCGGCGACAACGCAGAATTTGCAGCTCGAAGGCTTGCTCGGCAACACAACGCTGATCAGCGTACCCGCGCAGGAGATGACCTTTGCGGACGGCACCTTCGATGTCATCGTCTCGAACCTCTGTATCCACAACATCTACGACCGACCAACCCGCATCGCGGCCCTGCACCAGATAGTGCGGGTGTTGAAACCTGGGGGAGTAGCCCTGATCTCGGACTACAAGCGGACCGCCGAGTATGCCGATGTGTTTTCGAAAGCCGGGATGGTTGTGGAGAAGAAGCGGGGAAGTTTCCTTACGACGTTTCCTCCGCTCACCGTGGTGGTGGCGCGCAAACCTCTGTAGGCCGCAACTTCGGCGAACCGGATGAAGGCCGGGTGCATCCAAATGGGCATGGCTACTGACGCGATGGAACCGCTGAAGCAACAACTGAAGGCGCTGCTGGAGGGTGGGCAGGCGCACGCTACGTTTGAGGACGCCGTGAAGGACTTCCCAGTGGACAAGCGGGCCGTGGTGCCGGAGAACCTTCCTTACTCGGCATGGCAGTTGCTGGAGCATATGCGCATCACCCAGAAGGACATCCTCGACTTCTCCGCGCCGCCCACGGGAGGATACCAGCACATCGAATGGCCCAAGGGCTATTGGCCGGAATCGCCGGAGCCTCCGTACCCAGGCTCGTGGGATAACACGGTCGCGGCAATCCGCAATGACCTCGAGAAGTTCCAGGCGCTGGTCGCAAACCCTGCCGCGGACCTCTTCAAGCCGTTCCGCTGGGGGCAGGGACAGAATCTTCTGCGCGAGGCGCTCCTGATCGCGGACCACTCTGCCTATCACCTTGGGGAGATCGTCCTGCTGCGCCGTCTGCTGGGTATCTGGAAGAAATCATGAACGAGCCTGAAGCAATCCGTGGGATGCTGAGAGCAAGGACACTCGCTGTGATCGGCGTGTCGGAGAACCCCGGCAAGCCCAGCCACTATGTCACGGCGTATATGCAGAGTCATGGGTTTATGGTGCATCCGGTGAATCCGGCGCTGGAGATGGTTCTGGGCGTGAGGTCCTACCCTTCGCTCACGGAATTGGTGGCTTCTGGCGTGAAGCCGGATGTCGTGAACGTCTTCCGTCTTCCGAACTTCATTCCGGCGATCGTGGACGAGATGATTGCGCTGGGACTGACGGACCTCTGGGTGCAGCAGGGAATCGTGCACCGCGAGGCTTCGGAGAAGGCGGAGGCTGCCGGGATCCGCGTCGTGATGGACCGGTGCATCATGGTGGAGCATCGGCTGTCTGGCGGTCGCTAGCTTCCGAATCCCCGATGCAGGGCTGCGCATCTACAATCGGTGGATATGTTCTCTCTTCGGCGCCTAACCTCTTCTTTTTTTCCGGCTGTTTTGCTTGCGATCGCCACGGTCAGTGGGCGAGCCCAACTCGTCACCGTGGGCGATGGTGGCCCGGGGCCGGTGAAAGCGCAGCATCTGACGGCGGAGTTGACCACGCTCGCCCCCTCCGTCAATCCGGGCGGGACCTTGCAGGCCGGTCTCGTGCTAACGCTCGAAGAGAAGTGGCATGTGTACTGGGCGAACGCGGGCGACTCGGGCCAGCCGCCAAAGATTACCTGGACGTTGCCCGAAGGCGTAACCGCAGGTCCTTTGCAGTTTCCGGCTCCTTCACGGCTTCCGCTCGGCCCGCTGATGGACTTCGGCTACGAAGACCTAGTCGCCTTTCCGCTGACGATCTCGGTTGCAAAAGACGTCAAGCCGGGGCCGATCCATCTGGACGCGATGGTGAACTGGCTGGTCTGTTCTTCGACCTGCATTCCCGGTAAGGCGCATCTCGGCCTCAACCTCACCGTCGTCGCGCAGCCCACGCCGGAGCCGGCGCGTGTTGGCGCGTTGGGCACAGCGCTGACGCTTCTTCCAACCGTTCTGCCGGCAACCGCAAAGTACTCCGTTATGGGTGGCGCAAAGGACTACGTTGTTACCCTGCTGACGACTGAGAAGACATCCAACGCCGAGTTTTACCCCTATGAGCAGGATCAGATCTGCAACGCAGCCGAGCAGACCCTGACGAAGATACCCGGTGGCGTCCAGATCCGGGTACCGCGTGCCGCGGCGACCGACGCGCCGGTAGGCACCGAATGCACCAAAACCGATAAGCTGGCGCCTCTTGCCAAGACCCTCCACGGCGTCCTCAAGCTCTCCGACAAGATCGCGTACGACGTCACGGGCCCGGTTGTGCCGGGCGAAGTTGCGGTCACTGTGGGCCAGGGCGGCGCGGCTAGCGGCATCACAATTCCCGTCGCGATTGGCCTGGCGTTCCTGGGCGGCATCATCCTGAATCTCATGCCGTGCGTGTTTCCTGTGCTCTTCCTCAAGGGGCTGGCGTTGGTGCAGTCCTCGACGAGTGAACGGAAGCAGTTGCGGATGCACGGCGTCGTCTACACACTGGGAATTCTCGTCAGCTTCTGGACGATCGTCGCCGCGCTTCTCATTGTGCGCGCGGGTGGAAGCCAGGCGGGATGGGGCTTCCAGTTGCAGTCGCCCATCTTCATCGCACTCCTCGCGCTTGGTCTTTTCTTCTTTTCGCTTTCGTTGGCGGGCCAGTTCGACCTTGGCCTCTCGCTGACCAGCGTAGGCGGTGGACTCGCGAAGAAGGAAGGCTACGCGGGCAGCTTCTTCACGGGCGTCCTTGCGACGATCGTAGCGACTCCATGCACCGCTCCGCTGATGGGCGCGGCGATCGGTTTCGCGCTGGCGCAGTCGGCTGGTGTCACCTTCGCGGTCTTTACGGCGCTTGGGCTTGGGCTTGCGGTGCCTTATCTCGCACTCAGCTTCCAGCCGGCCTGGACAAAGATCCTGCCGCGTCCGGGTGCCTGGATGGAGGTTCTGAAGCAGCTCACCTCGGTTCCACTCTTCATCACCGTGGCCTGGCTGCTCTGGGTGTACGGAAACCTGTTTGCCTCCTCGACCGTGCCTTCGAACGGTGTGGACCACGAGTCGCTGCTTCTGCTGAGCCTGATTCTTCTGGCGATTGCTGGATGGGCGCTTGGCCGGTGGCCGGCCAAGTTGAAGAGCTCCGTGACGGCTTTTGTCCTGGGCGCAATTGCTGTGGCAATTCCGCTCTACCAGCCGAAGGACACGACGCTGGTGTGGGCTCCCTACACCACACAGGCAGTGGCCGATGCGCGCGCCGAAGGCAAGCCCGTCTTCATCGACTTCACGGCGGCCTGGTGCCTCTCCTGCCAGGTGAACGAGAAGCTTGTGTTGAAGTCTGCGGAGGTCCAGAAGGTGCTCGCGGACAAGCACGTCACACTCATTCGCGCCGACTGGACGCAGTACGATCCTGCGATCACGCGTGAACTCGCGGCGGTCGACCGCTCCGGCGTGCCGACCTACGTCATCTATCCGGCGGGCAAGGATACGAAGGCGGATGTTCTGCCTGAGGTCCTGACCAAGCAACTGGTGCTGGACGCACTGGCAAAGGATACAAAGCAATGAGCGCAGATGAGAAGGCCATTCGCGAAGTCGTGGCTCAGTGGGCAAGGGCGACAAGCGAGGGCGATATCGTGACGATCATGAACCTGATGACCGAGGATGTCGTGTTTCTCACGCCAGGAAACCCGCCGATGATGCGTGAGGCCTTCCGGACGGGCTTTGAGAACATGATCCGCAATGTCACGGTGAAGGCGAAGCCCGATGCGAAGAGCCTTAACATCACGGTGGAGGGCGACGTGGCGATAACATGGGGCGGGCTCGAGATTGAGATCAAGCCGAAGACAGGCGGACCTGCCCGCATCGCAAAGGGACATACGCTGAGCGGGTTTCGCCGCGGCGTGGACGGCCAGTGGCGGATCTTCCGCGATGCCAATCTGCTGTCGGCGTTCAAGGGCTAGAAGCGAGTCCTGCGGGAGTTCACACGCCCCGTTACTGCTTCGCCGGGCTCTCCCGCTGGTCGAGAACAAGTCTCATTGCCGACCAGCAGGAGAGCCCACCACGAAGCTCGATCCCGTCACTTCGGATATTTAAACGTTGAACTTGAAGAAGAGGATATCGCCGTCCTTGACGATGTACTCCTTGCCTTCCGACCGCAGCAGCCCCTTCTCCTTCACGGCCTGCTCGCTGCCATACTTGAAGAGATCGTCGCAGTGGTAGCAGTCGGCCTTGATGAAGCCCTTCTCGAAGTCCGAGTGAATCACACCCGCCGCTCCCGGACCCTTGGTTCCGCGACGGATCGTCCACGCACGAACCTCCTGCACACCGGCCGTGAAGTAGGTGATGAGATCCAGCAACCGGTAAGCGGAGTGAATCAGCCGGTTGAGTCCCGGTTCCTCCAGTCCCATGCCTTCCAGGAACTCGGCCCGCTCAGAGGGCTCAAGCTGCGCAATCTCCGACTCCATCGAGCCGCAAATGCGGACGACCTGGCTACCGTCTTCTTTCGCGCGGCCTTCGACGGCATCCACCCACGGATTATGCCCCGTGAGGCCATCCTCGTCGACATTCGCGACATAAAGGACAGGCTTCATGGTGATCAGGTGCAGATCGCGCATGAAGGGCTTCTCTTCTTCGGTCAGTTCTACGGTACGCGCCGGACGCCCATCGCGCAGGGCCTCCAGAAGCTTCTCGAGCGCGGACCCTTCGGTCCTCACCTTGTGCTCCGCAGAGGTGCCCTTGAGCTGTTTTTCAATGCGTCCGTAGCGCTTCTCGACCGAGTCGAGATCTGCCAGCAGAAGCTCCGTGTTGATGATGTCGATATCGTGCAGGGGGTTCACGCCACCCGCGACGTGAATCACCTCCGGGTCGGCAAAGCAGCGCACAACGTGGCAGACAGCATCGGTCGACCGGATGTGCCCCAGGAACTGATTCCCCAGCCCTTCGCCCTTGCTCGCGCCCTCGACGAGGCCGGCGATGTCGATGAACTCCATCGTCGTCGGAATGGTGCGATTCGGCTTAACGAACGCGGTGATCTTGTCGAGGCGCGGATCCGGCACGGTGACGACGCCGGTGTTGGGGTCAATGGTGCAGAAGGGGTAGTTCGCGGCCTGGGCCTTGGCTGAGGTCAGTGCGTTGAAGATAGTGCTTTTTCCGACGTTGGGCAGGCCAACGATTCCGCAGTTCAAAGGCATTCTGGTTCTTCTTTCTTCCTAAACTTGGGTGCGTGGCGCGTCATGCGCGCTCAGGAACGCTCTCTTTATTATGCCCTCTTGTTATGATGAGCCGCATGGCGGACACAACAGGGTCGGGACGGTTCGATATCAACGAGATTGCGCGGTCGTTTCCTGAAACCGCGGAGACGATGCTGCTGGACAAATACCTGTCCGATGAGCCGGAGGTCAGTGCGCGCGTCTTTCGCGTCTATACGCCGACGCCGGCGCACTATCACCAGCACTGCGACGAGCATCTGTTCGTGCTCTCGGGGCGAGGAACGATGTGGATTGGCGAGCCATCGAACGTGGTGCCCTTCGAGCCGGGAATTCTCCTGAAGTTCAAGCGCAACACAGTCCACGCCATGCCCGAGATGACGGAGGAGCCGGTGATCTTTCTCGCCATGGATACACCGCGCCGCCAGCCAACCGATGTGGTCTTTGTCGATTCCGCGGACGGCACCGCGCAGAGCTTCATCAAGGGCTATTAGAGGTGATAGTAGTGGTCGGCGGCGAGGACCAGCACCAGCGTAATCGCCGCAATGGCAATTTCGCCAATGGCCCCCACGGCAAAGGGCTTGAACCCTTGCTTCAGCAGTCCCTTGAAGCTCGTGCTCAAACCCACGCCCGCAAACGTAAGTAGGAAAGCCCACCGGCTCAGATTGCCGAGCGCCAGGATCTGCGCGCGGTCGAAGCCGTAGTGGATGAAGGGCGCGAGGCTAGGAAAGAGCTTTGGATTGAGCGTACCGAGGGTCGCCAGCAGCGAAATAAAGAGGAATCCAAGCACAAACTTCGGAAATTTCTTCCATAGAAAAGCCCCCTTATGCTCGATTGCGGCGGCCTGTCCCTTGCGTGCCCAGTAGAGCGCATAGCCCAGCACCACGAAACCGATGCAGGCGTTGCGGCACGTCTTGGCGAGGACGGCGTACTTGCCGGCGGCGTCTGAGTAGAGCGCTCCGGCTGCGGTGGCCTCTGCGGTGTTATCCACGGCCAGACCGGTCCACAGGCCGTAGGCGTGGTCGGACATGTGGAGGGCGTGTCCGATGAGCGGGAAGAAGACGAGCGAGATGGCTCCGAGAGCAAGGATGGCGGCGATGGCGATGGAGGAGTCTTCTTCGTCAGCCTCGATCGCGCCCTGCGTCGCAATGATGGCGGAGACGCCGCAGACGCTTGAACCCACGGCCAGCAGAGAGATGAGCTTGGGGCGAAGTTTGAAGATGCGGCCCAGGTAGGTCATGAACGTCAGCGCCATCGCAAGCTCGATCACGATCAGCACGAACGAGATGCCGGAGAGCTTGAGGATGTCGCCGAGGATAAAGCGCGCGCCGAGCAGGATAATGCCGGCTTTGAGCCAGAACTCATAGGTGGCCACGCCGGCTTTGAAGATGCGCGGGAGGCCGACGGTGTTCGCGATGAGTACGCCGATGAGGATGGCCCAGAGGACGTACTCAATGTTCGGCAACACAAGATGGTGCGCCTTGCCATAGCGTGCGATGGACTGTTCAATGAACTTGCCGGCGTAGCCGACGACGAAGAGCAGGGCGATGCCGGGAAGGAGGCGGAGTGGGCTGTTTTCGCTCATGGGGTCTCCTTACCAGGCTACGGTCTTGATGATGTGGGTGCCGACGAGCAGCGCGAGGAAGAGAGAGAGGACGACTGCCCAGAGGTCGGTCGAAAGGGCGAACTTCTTCGTGGCGGGTGCCATGGATGCTCCTTGGGAGAGAAAGAAAAATGCAGAAGAGGAGAAGGATGCGGGGCGGGATCAGCAACAACAAAAGAGCAGCATACAGGGCGCGGAGGAGGGGTGGAGCGGGTTCTGCATGGGTTTCTAAGATGTACCACGAGTCCGGGGTGCCCAATATTAATTTTCGGGGCGCAGCTTTTCGCTTTTGATGCGGCGGATCTCTTCCATGCGGGCGCCAAGCTGTTTTTCACGTCCTTGGTCGGTCGGGGTGTAATAGCGGCGGTTCGCCAGGTTTGCCGGCAGGCAGTCCATCGCGGCGACTCTGCCCTCGACATCGTGAGCATACTGATAGTCCTTACCGTAGTCGAGCGACTTCATCAGCTTCGTGGGAGCGTTGCGCAGATGCAGCGGAACCGGGTCGGCGGAGGTGTTCTGGATATCTGCCTGCACGGCTGCGTATGCGGTATAAACTGCGTTTGATTTGGGCGCGAGTGCGAGATAGACCACAGCCTGCGCCAACGCCAGGCCGCCCTCAGGCTGTCCCAGAAAATGCATCGCGTCACGAGCGCTCAGACAGAGATTCAATGCCTCCGGAGCAGCCAGTCCAATATCCTCGACAGCCATCCGAACCACGCGCCGAGCCACGTACATGGGGTCTTCGCCGGCCTCCAGCATGCGTCCCAGCCAATAGAGCGCCGCGTCAGCGTCGGAGTTGCGCACGCTTTTATGCAGTGCGGAGATGATGTCGTAGTGCTGCTCGCCCTTTTTGTCGTAGAGCAGCACGCGCCTCTGCATCGCCTCCGACGCAAGCGCCTTGGTCAGGATTGTTTCGCCGCGCCCGGTGGCGAGCGAGACGGCAACTTCCAGCGCGTTCAGCGCGTTGCGAGCGTCTCCGCTGGTAAAGGCGGCGATGGTCGCAAGAGCCTCGTCGTCTGTCTCGATATGCTGCGCCCCGAGACCGCGCTCGCTATCGCGCAAGGCACGCTCCAGCAGACCGATAACCTGCGCTTCGGTAAGTCCCTGCAGCGTATAGACACGGCAGCGCGACAGAAGTGCGGCGTTGATCTCGAACGAAGGGTTCTCGGTCGTCGCCCCGATCAGGCGAATCGTCCCGCGTTCGACATAGGGAAGAAACGCGTCCTGCTGTGCCTTGTTGAAACGATGGATCTCGTCGACAAATAGAATGGTGCGCGAGCCGAAACCTGCGGCCTTTTCCGCCTCGACCATCACCTGTTTGATCTCTTTGATGCCGGAGAGCACAGCCGAAAACTCGATAAAGCTCGCCTCCGTCCGCTGCGCGATGATCTTCGCGAGCGTCGTCTTTCCGGTGCCCGGAGGCCCCCAGAAGATCATCGACGTGGAGTCGTCATGCTCAATGGCAAGACGCAGCGGCTTGCCCGGCCCGAGAAGATGGTCCTGGCCAACATACTCATCGAGCGTGCGTGGACGCATGCGCTCCGCCAGCGGAACCTTACGGGTGCTCGCGGCGGCCAGGGGAGAGACGTCGAACAGACTCATTCCGAAACTCCGCGCTGGCGGCTGGCCTCATAGAGCAGCAGCGACCCGGCAATGGCGGCGTTCAGGCTCTCGACCGGACCGGGGCAGGGGATCGTGATAAGCGCGTCAGCCAGATCGATGAACTTCTGCCCAAGGCCGGCGCCTTCATTCCCAATCAGCAGCGCGCAGTCCTGGGTAAAGTCGGCGGCTCCGGCGGCAACCACATTCTCTCCTGCGGCGACCGCGGCAAAAAGACGAATCCCGCGCGCCTTCAGCCCCACGAGCTCAGCCTCCGTCACCGCCACGACGGGCATGCGGAAGACGGATCCGGCCGAGGCGCGAAGTGCCTTCTGGTTCCAGGCGTTCACCGTGCCCAGCGTGGTGAGAACGCCGGTCGCGCCAAAGGCCTCGGCGGAGCGGATCAGGGTCCCCAGGTTACCTGGATCCTGCAGGCCAACCGCGACCAGCAGCAAAGGCTCACCCCGCAGGGCTTCGGCGAGATCCCACTGCTTGGGCAACACAAGCGCGGCAATGCCCTGCGGCGACTGCGTCTCGACGGCGCTCTGCAGCACCTCGTTCGAGCAACGGAGGACCTCTACGCCAGCCGGCAGTCCGCGCGGGACTACCCGGCGCTCGGAGACGAAGACGGTTTTGAGTAAAAGGCCCGAGCGGAGCGCCTCGTGGACCAACGTCTCGCCCTCGATGGCGATCAGACCACCGCTCAGGCGTGCGTTCCCGGAGGTTGCTGCCCGTAGCTGCTTTACCCGCGCGTTGGCTCGGCTGGTAACGACGAAGTCCGGCATCGCGGCGGATTCTCTCATCTTTAAAGGATACGCGTTCTCATGCGTCGTCATCCTTTCCCCTGAATCCCCAGTTGGAATGAGACGACGATCAACGGCAGAACATCACGATTTCGCACGACCGCGAGCGGTCTATCCGGGACGAAACGACCGCGCCGCGAGCTGCCGGAACGTCCGGCAGGACAACAGTCATGGAAGGGGTATGCTAAGGTTCGGAATTGACGTAGCCAGGAGCGTGATTTGACGGCCGAGACCCTTCGTATCCACCCCGACGAACCTGAAGCGGAACATATTGACAGTGTGGTGCGTGCGCTGAACGCGGGCCAACTGGTCGCGCTACCTACCGATACCTTCTACGGTCTAGCGGTGGATCCGGTTAACCTGCGTGCGGTGGACCGAATCTATGAGCTCAAGTCCAGAGCGAGGCACAAGCCGCTGTCTCTTCTGATCGCGGACGTGACGCAGGCGAACGAACTGGCGCGCGGGCTGGATTCGGCCTTCGACCGGCTCGCGGAGAAGTTCTGGCCGGGACCCCTTACCTTGATCGTGAAGGCCGGCTCCAAGCTTCCGTTGCGAGTCACGGCGAATACCGGCAACGTAGCGCTGCGTGTCCCGGAGGCGGCAATTGCCCGCGCAGTTGTAGAGCGGCTTGGTCTCCCCATTACAGCAACCTCGGCCAATCTCCATGGGCATCCAGAATGCACCTATGCCAATTGTGTCCGCGACCAGATCGGCGACCGCCTCGATCTTATCGTCGATGGGGGACCAACTGCCCGCGCCGTGCCGACCACCATTGTCGATCTCTCGGGCGGAGGCTCTTCATGGATGATTCTGCGCGAGGGTGCCATTCCAACCCATGAGATTGCCCTGACGCTACAGCGATAATGGCTTCGCATCGGTTTTGGCCGGAAAGGCATCAAAAAGAACAGTACGCATGAGTCCGCCGCCCTATCAACGTCCGCCAGCGCCCAGATCTCCCGGCAGGGGGCTCTTCCGGCGTGTATTCGGACTCGCTCTCCTCGTTGCGTTGGGTTGGGGGGCTTGGCTCATCGCCGAGATTCACAAGACGGCCACCGAGGATCAGGCGCGCGCTGCGGATGCGATTGTCGTCTTCGGAGCCGCGGAGTATTCCGGACGGCCCTCCCCAGTGCTGCATGCACGGCTGGACCACGCGGTCAGCCTCTACAACAAGCAGATTGCGCCGGTCATCATCACGCTGGGCGGCGGCGGCGATAAGGATTCGGGGCGGTCGGAAGGGGGCGTGGCGCGGGATTATCTGCTGGCCAACGGGGTCCCCTACGACAAGATCATCGCCGAAACGAGATCCTTCGATACGGAACAGCAGGTGGCCCGTCTCGCCGTCATCGCCCGGGCGAACGGCCTGCAGCGGCTTGTGGTGGTGTCGGATGGGACACACCTCTTCCGCATCCGCTATCTCTGTGAGGAGCAGGGGCTCGACGTCTATACCTCCCCGCGGCCTCTCTATGGCAATATCTCCGACCAGGATCTCTCGCGAAGGTATTTTCACGAGATGGTGAGCTACACCAGCCTGAGAATGCATCTGCACGCAAGTTGGTTGAGGCTCTGGCTGGCGGGCAAGGCCAACTAGCTGCCTACCAGAATGCCTGCGGAGGCTCGAGGATGTGGAAGAATCTGATCATCAGGTAGGCGGCAAGGCAGGTCGAGGCGAAGTTGACCAGATCGTTCCCGATCCAGCCCCAGCGCTCTACCGTCGCGCCCAGCAGGCTGTCGAAGAGTAGTCCCGAGACCCCGCAGACGAAGACGAGCACGGCCACGCGAGCATCGATAGCCCCGAGCGCGGTTGCCAGCCCAGCGATCAGCGCCGCGGCAAGCACCCCGCAGAGCGTTCCGGCCATGCTGACGGCACCATTCGTGCCCGGTGGGACAGATTTCCCACTCGTTATCAGAATTGTGCGGCCACCGAAGACCTGCCCCAGCTCGGAGGAAACCGTGTCGGCGGTCGCTTCGGCGAGTGCGGCCAAACCCGCGGCGAAGAATCCGGTTTCGTGCTGCATCGCAAAGAAACCGGCAACCCCGAGGTTTGCCATCACCTGCGAAACCTGCCGGCCACTCCGTCCGCGCCGGTCGGTCAGGCCTTTCGCTTCCTTATGCAGGCGTCCGTAGCGGGTAGCGGCAAAGGTAAGGAAAAAGAGCAGCGCCAGCTCAGGGAAGGCCGTCCGTGTCCACGAAACCTCGTAATACTGCCGCGAAAGTAGGTTAAGGCAGAGCACGCCGCCGAGCGCCGCCGCCGCCGGAGTCGCCGAACGAAGCCTCCAGACAAGCAGCGAAAAAGCCGTACTGAAGGCCAGAGCCCAAAAAAACCAGACAGGTGGCCTTTGGATGCCAACGAGCGTGAAGAAACGGAGTCCAATAAAAGCCGTGAGAAGCAGCCCCATTCCCAGCGTCATCAAGAACGACTGTCTACGGTCCCAAGCCGCGGAGATAACGCGCTGTCGCTCGGGGCCACCGCCTCCGGAGTACTCCGCGTCTCTCGATTCCTTGTGCACAGCCGGGTATCCCTCCTGATGGTGATTTACAATCGAACCTTGAGCATACCGAAGCGCGTTCGTAACAAGAACCCCAAAATTGGATTCACCGTGGGAGCAGTTTTGCAGCCAGTCAGCATGTCAGTTCGCAGCATAGCCCGCAGCACCTCCGCACCGGCGTCTGGTTCCCGCCGCCGCACGCACCTCTTTCGCAGCTCCGCCGCGGCTCTGGTAGCCGCTGCCGTCTTCGCCGTGGCAGGTTGCGGCAATACGTACCGGCCTGTGATTACGGCGATCAACCCCGTCGGTCCGGCTGGACAACCGCAGAAGTACGCTGTCGCCATCTCGAGCACGGGCACAAGCACGCCCGGTCTGGCGACCATCGTCGACTTCTCCGGCGACACGGTCTTGATCACCGTGCCCGTGGGCAAGAATCCCCAGTACTTCAATGTCGATGCGCAGGGCTTCAATGGCTATGTGATCAACGGTGATTCGTCCATCAGCTCATTCGACATTTCGAACAGCCTACTCGCGAGTGGCGTTCTGGTCAGCACCCTGCTCCCGGGAGCGAATCCCGTCAGCATCTTCCCACAGGGATCCTCCGTCTATATCACGGAGCCAGGGCGGAATGCGATCGGTCAGTTTACCGGTACGCCACCGGCCCTCAAGCAGGAGCTCGGACTGGGTGTGGCGACCAATCCGGTCTATGTCGTGGGATACGCTTCTGCTCAGCGTCTGTACGCGCTCAGTCAGGGCAACGGCACCTCGCCTGGCACGGCTTCGGCTATCGATGTCCCTTCCCAGACCATCACGACGACGGTTCCGGTAGGCGTCAACCCCGTCTATGGCATCATGACCTCCGACTTCAAGCGCGCCTACATCATGAACAAGGGCAGCAATACTGTCTCGGTCATCAACGCGCAGACCAACACGCTCGATAACTTTACGGGTAGCACAGGTACGGGAACCATCGCCGTCGGGACCGCGCCGGTTTGGGCTGACTTCGCCACGACCCGCTCGGAGATGGTGGTTGCGAACCAGGGGAGCGGCACCAACAACGGCTCCGTTTCCATCATCAGCATCCCTCTTTGCAACGCCTCCGCGACGGTGACGAACCCAAACTGCGATGCCACCAACCCTGTGGACGCTGCCGGTTTCGGCACGGTGCTGGCGAATGTTCCAGTGGGTGTCAATCCCATCGTGGTCGCTGTCCTGGCTGACGGAACCCGGGCCTATGTGGCCAATGCCGGCGATCCGAGCCTGCCTTGTGCCACGGTGCCGGTAGCAGGCGTCTCGACCGGATGCTCGGTGTCGGTTGTCAATCTGACAACGAACACCGTGACTGCTACGATTCCCGTCACGGGCCACCCGAGCTTCATGGCTTTGACCAACGGCACGCCGACGGGTAAGGTCTACGTCACGTCGAAGGACAACAACACGATGACCATCATCCGTACCGATATCGATGCCGTGTCGACCTCGGTCGATCTGCAGGGCAAGGGCGTGATGGTTCGGACGACGCTGCCGTAAATAAAGTCAAGACAGACTAGAAAGCCCTGCCGGAATCATTCGGCAGGGCTTTCTGGTTGTTGCGGAGTTTTTGTTTAGGAGCCAAGCATCAGGATTGGCATGGTTGGAGTCTTTGCACCGCCCTGGTTCTCGATGGTGATGCCGAAGGCCTTGGCTTCGATTCCCTTAGGCAAATTGGTCAATGCAAAGTTGGCGTAACCCTGGGCGTCCGGGTGGAAGGTGCCGGCTGGGATTGGAGCGCCTCCGTTGGTCGGGATGATCCAAAGCTCGTAGACTTTGAAGGTATCGATCGGATCGAGACCGGTCGCGGTAAAGATCAGTACGCCGCGTTCCGCCGAATACGTTGTGCGGCCCGTAGGTGTCACTGGGGCAAGAGGCTTGCGCAGAGCAACCTTCATCGCGCCCTGGTCGTTCAATGCATCTCTGAGGGCGCGATCCGACGCGGCTTCCGCACTCACTTGGTCGATCTGCGACTTGTCGAGAGCAATTTCGCTCTTCAGGTCTTCGCCCTGGCGGTAAAGCTGCATCGTGGAGACGGCGAGCGCAGCCGCGGCGGCCCAGCCGACCCAGGGCACTACGCGCGACATCAGGCTTCGCTTTTCGACTTCTTTTTCAAAGGAGAAGAGCTGAGCTCCTCCGCTGGAGCGCTGGTACGCGCCAATGGATGCCGTGGTATCGCCAGCGGAGTCTGAGGCTACCTGCGCAGCCTGCTGAGCGGCCTGTGGCAGTTGCAGCGGGGGCACGATAGGCCGAAGCATCGGCACGGGCTTTCGCTCGCGGCTCACGCGCTTGATGAAACGGGTACGGGCCATTGCTGGCGGCGAATGCATCTCCGCGGTATAAGCGTAGGTCGCCAGGTCTCCCTGCAGCTTTGCCAACTCTTCCCGAAGCTGAGGACTGTGCTTCAGATGAAGCTCGACGTTCGCAGCCTCGTCAGCGCTCAGCAACTGCATGGCGTAGAGAAGAAGGTCTTCCGGTTCGATATGTCGCGAGTTGCTCATGCTTGGAAGGCCTTTCTCAGCGACAGCAGCGCGCTGCGGATTCTGGTCTTGACGGTTCCTAGCGGATCTCCGGTCATCTCGGCGATCTCCGAGTGAGTTAAACCATCGAAGAACGCCATCTCCAAGGTCTTGCGCTGCTCTTTTGGCAGAAGATGGATTACGGCTCGCGCTCGTTCCATCATATTGTTGCGCTCGGCTTCGTCGGCAAGATTGTATGGTGAGGCAAGGGCCACGTCATCCACCGAATCGGTCGGCTTCTTACGCCGGAGCTGATCGATTGACCGATTTCTGGAGACTACCGCCAGCCATCCGCCCAGGCTGCCCCTGGTTGCGATAAAGCTCTCGGGATGTCTCCAAACCTGCATAAAGATTTCCTGAAGGATGTCTTCGGCCGAAGCGGGGTCGCGCAGCACACGCAGTGCGACCGAGTAAACGACCTTCGAGTAACGGTCGAACAGCGATGCCATCGCCTGTTCGTCGCCGCGTTGCACAAGCGCCAGAAGCGAGGCATCATCCCTCGTCGAGGCGTCCGGCAAACCCTGCATTCCCGTCTCTCTATACATGAAACGCGCACCCTGGTAGATCAGATTGCAAATCTGGAGGTTTCTTTGCTCTTCTCACCGCATCAACAACCCTTTGATGCCCTGCGCAGGTGATGCGAACAGCGATAGCCTCGGCTAAGAACGCCAGTGTACGTTATTTCGATCCACGATTGTCGAGGGGAAAAGCATCGCCTTCGATCACCTCACAAAGTTCTTGCCGATCAACTTCGTGAGATGCTGATCCAGATGAAGATTCGCCTGGACAAACTCGTAGTGGACCGCGCGCTGGCTGCCTCGCGCGAGAGAGCGCAGGCCCTGATCCTCGCCGGTCGCGTTCTCGTAGGGGAGCAGAAGATCGACAAACCCGGTACTCCGGTTGACTCCGAGGCCGAGGTACGCCTGCTTGGCTCGGACATGCGCTACGTCAGCCGGGGCGGCCTGAAGCTCGAAGCTGCCCTGAAACACTGGGCGATCGACCTTACCGGCATCGCATGCCTCGACATCGGAGCCTCTACCGGCGGCTTTACGGATTGCATGCTCCAGCATGGTGCAGCCTCCGTCCTCGCGGTCGACACCGGCTACGGCCAGATCGCACAGAAGCTCCGTGACGACGCCCGCGTCAGCCTGCGTGAGCGTTGCAACGCCCGTCTGCTCGCGTCGGGTGAGCTCGTCGCAGAGGCTAACGGAGCCACGTTCCTTGCGATGGATGTCTCCTTCATCTCCGCAACGCTGGTTCTTCCTGCGGTTCTCAAGGCCGCCGCTCCTGAGGACATTACGTGGACGGGCACCGCGGTGCTCCTGGTCAAACCCCAGTTCGAGGCAGGCCGAGAAGCGATCGGCAAGGGTGGCATCGTCCGCTCGCAGGAGGCCAGGCAGTTCGCGATCGACCGTGTGCATGATTGCGTGCTCGCCAACGGAGGCCATCACACTGCCATCATCGATTCGCCCATCCACGGCATGGAGGGCAATCATGAATACCTGCTTTACGCTAAATTCGGCGAAAACAGTCCGAAGGTATAGGTTCCAGGTTTTAAAACGGATGACTTGGAACGGACAACTTAGAACTGCCCTTCAGAAGCCGGTACACTAACACCAATGCCCCTGGCCGCGATCATCTCGAAGCCCCAGAAGCCTGAGCTTGCCACCATCATTCCCGAGCTGGTCGGCTGGCTGAGGGAGCGCCAATACCAGGCGATTCTCGATACAGAGAGCTCGGTCTACATCGGTGCCGAAGAAGAGGGTTGCCCACGCGCCGATCTTCCGCAGTTCAAACCGAATCTCGTCATCGTACTCGGCGGCGACGGAACGCTGCTCTCCGCGGCACGCGCGTTTGCCCACCGCGAGACGCCGATCCTCTCCGTCAACCTCGGCTCGCTCGGCTTCTTGACCGAGATACCCAAGGCCGACCTCTACAACACGCTCGAGGCCTGGATCGCGGGGACCGCACCGATTGACACGCGGGCCATGATGTGTGCCCGCCTTATCCGCGACGGCAAGGTCATCCGCCAGTGGGAGACCCTCAACGACGTTGTCGTCTCCAAGGCCACCATCGCCCGCATGGGCGACTTTACGGTCGAAATCGACGGTCAGCTCGTCGCGACCTTTCGTGCGGATGGCGTCATCATCTCCACCCCGACTGGTTCCACGGCCTACAACCTCGCTGCGAATGGGCCGATCATGATGCCTTCAGTCGACGCGATGGTCATCAACCCTATCTGCCCCCATCTCCTCACGCTGCGCCCCATCGTGGTGCCTGGTAGCGTGAACGTGGCGATCCACATCGAAGGTGTGCCCAACCAGACGATGCTGACTGCGGATGGTCAGGAGGCGGTCGACCTGAACCTCGGCGATACGGTGCACTGCTGCAAGTCGCAATACAGCGTGCGCCTTCTGCGCCTCCATCAGAACGGCCTGTTCAACGTGCTTCGCCAAAAGCTGAAGTGGGGCGAGCGCTAAGCTGGTCTTTGTGGTGACAGTCTGCTTTCGCGGTAAATTTTTCGTTCAACTCATCCCGTCTATTCCGATCGCAGAGTCTGCATCGGGTACGGAGGCTGGCCGGTGATTTGGTTTTGTATCCGTCTCCAGACGGCCAGGCGGAGGTCTTGGCTGAACGTGAGCATGTGGGCTCCTGGCAGGTGTCTGGGAGAAGAGAAGCAATTGGCGCGCCAAACTTTGGTGGTGATTACGCCGAATTTCGGCCTGGATTGTGTCTGAAAGTGGAAGGGCCTGGATGAGAGCGGACATCGCTCCCATCCAGGCCGGTTATTTATGGGACGATCGGCAGGTTGATGAAGCTGGCTTTACCGGGCATGTCCCAGATGCGCTGCGTTGCCTTCTGGTAGTCCGCCGGCTTCGCATCGAAGATGTTCGGCACAAAGGTTTGCGGGTTGCGGTCATACAGCGGGAACAGCGTCGATTGCACCTGCACCATGATGCGGTGCCCGGGCTGGAAGACGTGGTTCACGTTCGGCAGATCGAACTTCACCAGCTCCGGCTCATTTGGCTTCATCGCCTCGGGGTACTCGAAGCTCTTGCGATACCGCCCGCGGAAGATATCCAGTGCAATCGGAAGCTCGTATCCGGCCATCGTCGTAGGACCGGTGGCATCATCCGGATACACATCGATCACCTTCACGATCCAGTCCGAATCCGTCCCACTGGTCGAGGCATACAGGTTCACCTCTGGCACACCGCTCACCCGCGTCGCAGTGGTCACAGGCTCGGAGACATACGTCAGCACATCCGGACGGTTGTCGACAAAACGCTGATCCTGCACCAGCCACGTCTGCCATGTCCCGACGTCCCCGGTACGCGGCAGAAAGGGAATCGGCTTCGCCGGGTCGGAGACGTACTCCGCAAACTTCGCTCCGCCGCCGGTATGCGTCTCGTAGGAGAGCTTCCCATCTGCATGCAGGTACAGCGGCCTTGACGTGCTGCCGCATCCTTTGTCGCAGCTCAGAGGCCACTTGGGCAGCTTATCCCAACGGTTCTCGCCTGTGTTATAGATCAAGACAGGTGGCGTATTCGCCTTGGGCGCGCCTTCGACGAGATACTGGTTGAAGAAGGGCATGAAGATCTCTTCGCGGACATACTCGGTCGTATCGCCATCCCAGGTGAAGGGGCCCATCACATGGCCTTCACGATTGATCTGCGAGTGGAACCACGGGCCCATCACGAGGAAGTTCTTATCGTTGTTGGTGTCCTTCGCCTCCCATAGAGTGTAGGCATGGTTTGCACCGTACATGTCTTCCTGGTCCCACAGCCCCTGCAGCCACATAGTCGGGACCGTGAGCGGCTTGGCGGAGACCAGCTTGTCGAGCGCCTGCGACTGCCAGAACCCATCGTAAGCCGGATGCGCCTCGACAGTCTTCCAGTAGGGAAGCTGATCCTCGCCGAGCGACCGCGCAAAGTTCCCTGCGGATCCTGCCTCCAGGAAGTTCGCGTAGTCGTCGTGATGATCGTGAGGAACGTGTGGCCCCGCACCCCGCACCGCCGTCTGGCTCACAAAGTAGTCCAGCATGCGCTGACGGAATGCGCCGTAGTGGAACCAGTCGTCGCCCATCCATCCATCCACCATGGGGCTCTCGGGAATCGCAGCCTTCAGCGCCGGATGCGGGTTCAACAGGGCCATCACGACGGTGAATCCCTCGTACGACGAGCCAATCATCCCAACCCTGCCATTGGTCTCGGGAAGATTCTTCACCAGCCAGTCGATCGTGTCCCATGCGTCCGTGGTATCGTCCGCGCCGGAGGGGTTATAAGGGCCTACCGGAGGCGGTGTCATCAGGTACACGCCCTCCGATCCATATTTGCCACGCACATCCTGGTAGATCCGAATGTACCCGTCCTTCACGAACACCTCATCGGGCAAACCGAGCTCGTCGATCAGGTGCGGCGAGTCGGCCTGGGCCGCAACTCCGGGGGCACTCCGTCCTGCAACGGGGGCGACCCCTGGAAGCGCGTTCCCGGCGGTCGTGCGGTGTGCCGCGGCGCGGGCAGCGGCGTTGTAGCAGGTGCGCGTCAGGACGATCGGGGCATTTTTCGCGCCCTTGGGAATCATCACGACGGTGTAGAGCTTCGTCCCGTCGCGCATCGGGATCATGAGTACGCGCTTCTCGTAGTCGAAGACGGGCGCGGGCGCTTTGTACGGAATGCGTCTAGGGGGAGTGAAGCTGGATGGGATATCGTTCCCGACGATCGTCGGATCCGCAGGCTTGTTCTGCGCAAATCCGGAAAGCGAGGAGAGCGTGAGAGTCAGCCCGGTAAGGGCTACGCGGCAGAGTGGTGTCATGAGGGTCCGTTCGCTGGTGATTTGGCCTCACTATACCACTCTGCTTCCGCCTACCTGTCCATCGACGCGTAGTCGTACGCCTCCTGCGTCACCATGGGAACCTGAGCGAAGTTCTCCGTCGGTGGAGGCGATGTCGTCTGCCATTCCAGGCCATACGCCCGCCACGGATTCGCCCCGGCGACCGGTCCGTAGAAGAGCGACCAGCCAAGATAAACCATCGTCAGCAGATATCCGAATCCCATCACCGTCGCGCCAGCGGTCGAGAAGATATTCAGCACCTGCCACTCCGGCGGATACACCGCATACCGGCGCGGCATGCCCAGGTAGCCCAGGATGAACTGCGGACCAAAGGTAAAGAAGAAACCGACGAAAATAAGCAGTGCGGCAACCTTCGCCGGAGCCTCCGGATACATGCGTCCCGTGATCTTTGGCCACCAGAAGTGCAGTCCGCCCAGATATCCCATGATCACCGAGCCCACCATCACGAAGTGAAAGTGGGCCACGATGAAGTACGTCTCGGTCAGGTGAACATCCATCCCCACCGTCCCAAGAAACACGCCTGTGCATCCCCCGATGACGAACAGCCCCAGGAAGCAGAAGGCATAGATCATCGGCGCCTCAAAGCTGATGGACCCCTTGTAAAGCGTCGAGGTCCAGTTGAAGACCTTGATCGCCGAGGGCACTGCAACCAGCATCGTCAGCAGGGAAAACACCAGCGCCGAGTACTGGCTGACACCCATGATGAACATATGGTGTTCCCATACGAAGAACCCGAACACAGCGATAGCCACCGAGGAGAACGCAACCGCCGAATACCCGAAGATACGTTTCCGTGTGAAGCACGCGATGATCTCGGAGATAACGCCCATCGAAGGCAGAAGCATGATGTACACGGCCGGGTGCGAATAAAACCAAAACAGATGCTGAAACAGCAGCGGATCGCCGCCTATCGCAGGATCGAACACCCCAATGCCGACCAGCCTCTCCAGCGCAACCAGCACAATTGCAATCGCCACCACCGGCGTAGCCAACACCATCACGATCGAAGCCGAGTAGTGCGCCCAGACGAAGAGCGGCAACCGGAACCACGTAAGCCCTGGAGCCCGCATCCTGTGGATCGTCACGATGAAGTTCAGTCCGGTAAAGATCGAAGAGAACCCCGCCACAAACGCCGCAAGCCCAGCCGAGATCACGTTCGTATTCACAAAGCGCGTGCTCAGCGGCGTCGTAAATGTCCATCCTGTATCCACGCCACCCGCGATCACGGTATACAGCAGCAACATGCCAGCGATCACATAGCAGTACCAGCTCAACAGATTGATGCGCGGAAACGCAAGATCCCTCGCACCCAGCATCAGCGGGATCAGAAAGTTACCCAGGATCGCAGGAATCGCGGGGATCAGCACAAAGAAGACCATCACGATGCCATGCATGGTGAAGACCTTGTTGTACGTATCGAGCGCCATCAGGTCCGAGGCTGGCGTCAACAGCTCCAGCCGTAGCGCAAACGCAAGCAGACCGCCAACTCCGAAGAAAAAGGTAACGCCGATCAGGTACAACAGCGCAATCCGCTTGTGGTCTTTCGTCAGCAGCCAACTCGCAAGGCCATGGCTCTCGTTCAGGTAGTTGCTTGGGGCTTTGGTCGCAGGCAGAACCACCGTGGTCGTCGTCATCCCAGACCACCTGCTTCGGCAAGAACGGGCACGGAGAGACCAGAAGCGGCAAACTCGGCTGCGGCCTGGTACATCTCCTGCACCGCGAGCACGATCAGTGGTGGGCACGTCATCTGCGTTCCGTACCCGGGGCATGGCCCAGAGCACTTGCAGCGCTTAGCGGAAGGAGGAAGTGGCGTCGGCATAGAGAACCTCGTGCCATCATCTTGCGGCCGTCAGCCGCCCTAGTCTGTGACGCTCATCACAAGCCCATGCTCTTAAGCCGAAGCCGCCTTGGGAGACAAATCTAGCGGAGCGTAACCATCCCACGCGCCGGATGACAAAAGACCTTCCCATGGCTTAGCGCAATCTTCCGCCCCGCCAGCCCCGCCATCTCCGGATCATGCGTCACCATCACGATCGTGTGCCCATTGCGATGCAGATCCTGGAGCAGTCCGGCGACGATCTTCTGGTTCGCCTCGTCCAGATTGCCCGTAGGCTCATCCGCCAGCAGGATCGGAGGATGATTGATCAGCGCCCGTGCAATACAAACCCTCTGCTGCTCTCCACCCGAAAGCTCGCTCGGCAGATGGTCCGCCCTCTTGCCCAGCCCCACACGGTCCAGCGCCTCGCGCGCCTGCCCCTGGTCCGTCATCGAATGGAAGTACTGCGCCAGCATCACATTCTCGAGCGCCGAAAGATATGGAATCAGGTGAAACTGCTGAAAGATGAATCCAATCTTGTCCGCGCGAAATCGGTCCAACTCCCCGGCACTCATGCTGGCAACATCCACGCCATCGATCTTCAACTCGCCAGCCGTAGGCCTGTCCAGACACCCCAGCATATTCACCAGCGTGCTCTTGCCGGAGCCCGATGGCCCCGTAATCGCCACCCACTCGCCCCCCACAATCGAGAACGTAGCATCGTCCAGCGCCCTCACCGTGCCTGAGCGTCCGGCATAGTCGCGCGTCACCCCACGCAGGCTGATCACCGCGCACTCGGGGCGCGTGGTCTCCATCGAAATGTCTCTGCGTTCCGCCATGGTCTCTCTCTTCCTTTACTCGCCCTTCAACAGCGCCGCAGGCTGTAGGCCGCGCAGCACGCGCGCCGGGAACAGCGCCGCCGCCGCCGCAATCACCGCGTTCAACAGAATCACCGCCGGAATAACCCCCACACGCGGAAGCGTAGCGGTGTGGAAGTTCAGTTCGCTGATCCCGAACGCCGCGGCCGAGCCCACAACGTATCCCGCAACCACCCCGGCCCCGGCAAGCACCATCGCCTCCAGCAGGAACATCCCGATCATCTGCCCCTGCGATCCGCCCAGCGCCTTCATCAATGCGAAGTCGCGCCGCCGTTCCAGCACCGACGCCGACATCGTCGCCAGCACCGACACCCCAACCGTCAACGCGATCAGCAATACCGCTCCATACATCAGCGCATGCGTGCGATCCACAATGCGCGATTCGCCCTCGACAAGCTGCCGCACAGGCTCAACCTTCATCCCCGGCAGCGCCTGCTTCATCAGCGCGATCGCGCTATCCACCTTCGCCGCACCACCCGGAACCTGTACCTCGATGGCCGTCGCTCCGGCCCCGGTCCACTGGGTAAAAGTCTCCATCGGGATATAAATGCGGCTATCTTCATCGCCGCCTGTACGCAGCCGTCCCGCGCCATGCAGCACAAGCTCCTTGCCTGCGAAGGTAAGCCTCAGAGCGTGCTCATCGGCAACAAAGTTCGCGGCCTTCTGTCCAAGCAGCGCATCCTTCTCACCCTCCGGCCAGGCATCCACCTGCCACCACGCGTCCAGCTTCTTCACCGCGTCGAAGTCGGTCCCAACAACCACAACAGGCGTGCCCCGATCGGTCGTAGCCACCGCATAGCCAAAGTCCGCGACGATGGCATCGGAACTCACGGACGCCCGCACCTTCTTCAGCGCATCCAGCGGAAGCACCTCCGCCACGGTTGTGCTATCCGGCGTCGCCGCGGCGGTAGCCTCCCCGGAGGGTGCGCCCGTCACCACCACGTTCGCGCCAAAACTGCGGAACTCATGGTGCAGCTTCGCATCGAGATCGGCATAGAGCGTCAGCAGAGCCGTCGCAACCGCAGCCGAAACCGTCAGCGCAATCAACGCGCTCAGGCTGCGTGCGCGCCGATGAATCAGTGAGCGCCGCAACATGCGCCCCATGCTGATCTGCGGAGCAGCCATCTAGGAGTCCTCCCGCAGAATCGCCGAAGGGTTCATACTCAGTGCCGCGCGAATGGAAGGCGTGCTCCCCAGGATCGCCACGATCAGCCCCATGCCGACGACCACCGGTAGGAGCACCGGATTGAAGACCGTGATCGGCGCGGAGGGCACACTGCCTGGCGTGTCGAAGATATGTCCGCCCAGCCACGCTGCCAGTCCCGATCCGGCAAGATAGCCAACGGTTCCTGCCACCAGAGCAAGCAAACCAGTCTCCGCATAAAAGAGCATCGCAATCGAACCTTTGCTCGCGCCCAGCGACCGCATCAACCCAATCTCCGACCGCCGTTCGAGCACTGCCGTCGCCATCGCAGCGCTCACCGCAAACCCTGCCGCGAGCAAAGCCGCGCCACTGATCAGCCACATCAGTCCGCCGATGCGATCCAGGATCGTCCCTTCGCTCTGCTCCACCTGCCGCACCTGCTCCGCCTGCGCCCCGGGGATCGCCTCGCGAATCTGAAACGCAATCGAGTTCGCATACGGACGGCAGTACCAGAGCTCATGCATCTTCGGAGACATCTTCTCCGGATCCTGCCGCGCGAATGCATCTTCTGGCTTCGTCCGCGCGGAAATATCGACGCGGTCGATAGCGTCGGGCAGATGCGCGATCTTCTGGGCTGTCGCCATCGGCATCAGGATTGCCTTGTCGAAGGGACCATCTGTATCGGCGATGCCGGTAATCGTGAGAGCGGCACCCCCCGCAGCACCACCGACCGCTCCCGGTTGCTGCAGGTCGATCACATCGCCCGTATGTTTCGCCAAGGTCCTCGCAAGTTCGGCTCCCAGTACAGTTTCATCGGGACCCAGCGGCCAGCGCCCGGTCAACTTCCATGCTGGATGCAGTTGCGGTGCGCCCGTCCGGGCATCTCCTGAGCCAACGGGATGGTTGAACCAAAGGCCGACAGCGTCCACCTTTCTCTCGGTCCCCCCCACGTCGGAAATCAGCGTCCGGAAGGAGAGCTGCGGGCTCATCCCGGTGATGTTGTTTGCCCAGAAGATCGCCTTCAGCTTCGCAAGGTCGGACTCTTTCAGGTAGGCTCCGCCAGCAGGCTTCAGATCCACCCCACCGATCTTCACCGAAAGCGCATCCGCGGCAGGCGTCACCACGATATTCGCCCCATACACTGCAAGCTCGCGATGAATCCTGTCCCCAATCGTAAGCGCCATCGCCAGCATGGCCGTCACGGCGGTCGTGCCCAGCAAAATCGCAATCCCGGCAAGTGCCTTCCTTCGCCGCTGACGGACGAAGCTCTCCATCAGCAGGCGCCAGAACATCACTTCTCGAACACCCCGGCCATCGCCTTCAAATCACTCGCCGCAATCGTCACCACACCGCCGCCCACCACCGATTTCAGCGGAATCGGATTACACCCACCCGGCTGTCCCATTGAAGCTGCGTTCAACGGCGAAGCGCACATCTTGCACGTAATCCCCTGCGACCCGATATAGAACCCAACCGGCCCGCAGATCGAACAGGCATCCGCCACCGAAACAATATTCCCATCCGGCTTCTTGAACAGCAGAAACCGCACCTCCGGCGCGTGTCCCTGTCCGTCGTCCACATGCACCCCAAAGCGATGCAGCTTGTCGTCGTTGATCTCGCTCGTGGACACCGTTACCTGCTCGCCCACCAGCGTCACGGAGGTCGTCGGCGACAGCGCCGTCGAGCTCTTTGCATAGATAAACTCGGCCGTCGAAAGGAAGATAAACACAAAGCTCGTCGCGACCACCGCGGTCATCCACATCTTCTCGCGCCGCTGGCTCCACGCCGCCCTGCGCCGGTCGGCGTCGGTCGCGGTCTGCGCCAACACCACCGGAGCGCGCCGCTTGTACTCCATCAGCATCATCAGTCCGGCCAGCGCCAGCATCGTCACAAAGAAGAAAAGATCGTTCCGCACAATCGGCCCAATCAGACGCATCTCCGTCTGGCTCGAAGGCAGCACATGGTTCTCGCTCAACTCATGCAGTCCGCTCACTACCAACTGGAACGTCACAAAGTAGAGAATCACCGTCGTCACGCGGAAGAACCGCTGCAGGTTGATCTTCACACTGCCGCGAATAAACAGCACCCCAAACACCACCGACACCGCCACACCCAGCAGCGTCCCGGTAAAACTCAGCAGTTCGGTCGAGTTCAGACTCACCGCCGAAAGAATCGCAACGGTCTCCACGCCCTCGCGCAGAACCAGCAAAAACACAAAGAAGAACAGTCCCACCTTGGACTCGCCGCCCGTCAGCTTCGCGATCCGGCCCTCGATCTCGCCCTTCATCGACCGCGCCGTCTTGTGCATGAACCAGATCATGCTCACGACGAACCCCGCCGCCACCAGCATCACCCAGCCCTCGAAGATGTCCTGGTTGAACTCCAGGTGCGTCAGCACAATGGCCACGCCCACCGACGCCGCAATCGCCGCGCCAAGCGCCGAGAACACTGTCTTTTTCAGGTCATGCCGACCGATTTTGCTCAGGTAGGCGAACACAATTCCGATAATCAGTGAAGCTTCCACGCCCTCGCGCAGCGTGATGATAAAGGCCTGCAGCATGATCCGTTCTTCCCGTTCCGGAACCGTTCCCGAACTTGCGCGCGACGCTCGAAAGCAACGCAACCGCCATCTCTTAGTCTATTGAGGACTAAATTGGTCGTCAATTGCCCACGCGCCTTTTCCTCGCTTCTCAGAGCAACGAATTTGCACGCCATTCATCTTTCTCCACGGCAATGTGCGTCATCCTTCCAGAATGACCCTCCTCCGTCGTGTCTTTCTCCTCCTCATCGCTGCGTCTACGCTCTTTGTGCCTCTCGGCGGCTTCGCCCAGGCTCCCGCGACGATTCTTCTCATACGCCACGCCGAAAAGCTCACCGACGGCCAGATCGACCTGTCCCCCACCGGCTTTGAGCGCGCCAAACTCCTCCCGCAGCTCTTCGTCCCCGGCCACATCCCGGCCCTGCCCACCCCGCAGGTCCTCTTCGCCACCCACCAGAGCAAGCACTCCAACCGCCCTGTCCAGACCATCACACCCTTGTCCGTGACCCTTCACCTACCCATCGACAACACCATCGAGAACGACAACTATACCGAACTCGCGCAAAAGCTCCTCAGCGGCCAATATGCCGGAAAAGTCGTCCTCGTCGCCTGGCATCACGGCAATCTGCCTGCATTGGCGACGGCACTGGGAGCCACCCTGCCCTACGCCAAATGGCCCGACACGCAGTTCGACCGCGTCTGGAAGATTGACTACAAAAACAACAAGGCGATCCTGACGGACATGCCGCAGAATCTGATGCCTGGAGATTCAAATTAGGAGGGTGGGAAGAGATGGTGCGCCCGGAAGGATTCGAACCTCCGGCCTACTGGTTCGTAGCCAGCCGCTCTATCCAACTGAGCTACGGGCGCACATATGCAACTGATTCAGAATAGCCGATTCGAGCTTCGAAATCAACCCTTGCTCTAGCTTGCCGCAACCGGCTCAGGCGGAGGAGCCGGTGCGCGAAACATCGGCACGACCTCCACGATGTCAAGCCCCGAGCGCCGCAGCAACTGGTGAATCACCGCCTCGGTCAAACGCGTCGCGTCGTACTCCACGCGCACGGTCTTTTCAGCCTCGGAAAGCACCAGCGCCCTCACGCCATACACATCGCGTGCCTTGGACATTGCCAGCATCGCCGCCTCGGTCGGAGGCACTCCATAGCGGTACACCACATCAAGCTGCGTCATGACGATATTCTATCAGCGCCCTGCGCGGGCGGCCGTTTCTGCGTGACCTGGACTAGGCTCCGTCAGCCCAAGCCTTCCCCTACAGATGTGCCAGGTACTTCTCAATCTCCGGGCTGGTCCAGTTCTGCGCCGAGACAAACTTCCTCCGCAGCACCCCCTGCCGGTCGATCACATACGTCTCCGGAATCTGCGCCGTCCCATACAGCGCATTGATCTTCTGGCTCGCATCCCGCACCGTCGTAAAGTCCACCCCACGCTTCGTCAGGAACTCCCGGTACACCGTATCGTCCTCGTCCATGCTTACGGCGACAATATCGATATCGGGCATGTCATGATGCAGCTTGATCAGGCTAGGCAGCTCCTGCAGGCAAGGCGTGCACCACGTCGCCCAAAGGTTCAGCACCACGACCTTCCCACGCAGCTTGCTCAAATCCACTGTCTGAGTGCCATCCGAGACGGCAAACAGCGGTGCCGGTTTTCCGATATTCGAAGGATGATCCCCCCGCTCGCATCCCGCAATCGTCATCACCGCCATCAAGCCCAGAATCAGTCGCCGCACAGAGAAGTCTCCCACTTCCTATAATACGAACAACCCGATGCCAGCCTCTACCGAACTCGTCGTCATCCTTCCTGCCCGCAACGAAGAGGCCGCTCTGCCGACCTGCCTCGCGTCCATTCTCGCGCAGTCCGAACCCGGTTTCGAGCTCGGCGTCCATTGGCAGCTCATCGTCGTCGACGACGCCTCCACCGACCGCACCCGAGCGCTCGCCGAGTCTAACCCGTGCGTCACCGTCCTCGAAGCCCCCAAACTCGAATCGAACAGCGGCTTCCACGGCAAGACCAACGCCTGCTGGGCCGGAGCCCAGTATGCCATCGCGAACTTTCAGCCGAAGTGGCTCCTCTTCACCGACGCCGACACCATCCACGCCGCCAACTCGCTCTCCCGCTCCATGCGCGAGGCCGAGAAGCACGACTCCGCGATGCTCTCCTACTCCCCCCGCCAGATCACCACCGGCTTCCTCCAGGCCACCGTCACCCCGCTCATCTTCTCGGAGCTCGCCAGCGTCTATCCCCCGGCTAAAGTCTCAGACCCCGCCGACCGCCTTGCCGCCGCCAACGGCCAGTTCATCCTCATCGATCGCGAGGCCTATACAGCCATCGGAGGCCACCGTGCCATCGGCCCCGAAATCCTCGAAGACGTAGCCCTCGCCCGCAACCTCAAACGCTCGCAGCGTCGCCTCCGCTTCCGTTACGCGCCGGAGATGGTCGCCGCGCGCATGTATCGCGATACACCCAGCATGATCGAGGGTTGGAGTAAGAATCTTGTCCTTCTCTTTCCCGCGCCGGTCGCTCTCATCCTATGGCGTATTCTCGACCTCCTTCTCTTCTTCGGCCTTCCCGCCATCGCTCTCGGTCTCCCGTTCCTGGCCACCTGGCAGCGAGAGGTCATCGCCGTCCTTTGGGTTCGCACCGTCTTCCGTTTCTACAGCCGCGTAGCTCGCGCTCACGCTGGCTTCCAGGGCACGGTGATCTCCATCCTCGGAGTTCCATTATTCATCTTCTTGCTGGCCCGCAGCCTGCAACTCCACCGGGTCGCCAAACAAGTCACCTGGAAGGGAAGAAGCTACCCAGCCCAGTAAGATACGAGGCCTGCATGAAAGACAATTGGCAGGAGACCGCTCGCAAAGACTCCCCGTTATACAAGTCAGTAAGAAAGGGGATGAGTTCATTCTGAGTACATGCTGCAACCCTCACTCGTCGGTGCTTCAAGCCCTCCGTGCGAAGGGGTAGCGAGGCGTGCGGACGCCCCGACAGGACTATGCTGAGTACATGCCTACCTACACGACTCCGAGCGATCTCGCGACGTTAGACCCTGTTGTCCTGGCTGACAAGCTGCATGGTGTTCTGGCTTTGGCGAAGGCTGCCTTGGCAGGATTGGAGTCGCCGGGAGTTCCCAGAGCGGAAGGGAAGTGGAGCGCACAGCAGGTGGTGGGGCACCTTTGCGATTCGGCGATGAACAACCAGCAGAGGATCGTTCGGTTGCAGTTGGCGGAGACACTGGTGATGCCGGGTTATGAGCAGGAGGGCTGGGTTCGTGTGCAGCGCTATGAGGCACGTCCGTGGGTTTCGGTGGTGGAGCTTTTTTTCGCTTTGAACGAGCATTTGGCGCACACGGTCGCTGGGATCGATCCTCGGACGTTGGGGCACACGTGGATGCTGGAGGGAGAGGCGCTTACGCTGGGGTTCATCGTGGAGGATTACATCGCGCATCTGGAGCATCATGTGAGGACGATTTAATGGATCGTCTGGTGCAGATTGCGGATGCTGCTTTGGCCTCGTCGGTGGAGAGGTCGGGGGAGCATCTTGTTTGCAGGCCGGGGTGTTCGCAGTGCTGCGTGGGGGTGTTTCCGATCGCGCAGCAGGATGCGGCGCGGCTGCGGGAGGGGTTGACGGGGCTTGTGGATCAGGAGAAGGCTGGGCGGATTCGGAGACGGGTGTTGCAGTCGCTGGCTCGAATCGATCCGTGGTTTCCGGGTGATCGGAAGACGGGAGTGCTGGGCGAGGACTATGAGGCGGCGATTCTGTTCGAGGAGTTTGCGAACGATGAGCCTTGTCCGGTGCTGGATATGGAGACTGGAACCTGCGACCTGTATGAGGCACGGCCTGTGCTTTGCCGGACGTTTGGGCCCCCGATGAGGACGGAGGAGGGGAACCTGGCCACATGCGAGCTTTGCTACATCCATGCGACGACGGAGGAGATTGCGGCGTGTGAGCTGGATCCTGGTTTTCCGGAGGTGGAGGAGGCTTCGAACGAAGAGTTTGACGCGGCACATGGGGTCGGTGGGCAGACTTTGATTGCGTATGCGTTGCGGGGCGTGTGACAGCCTGGATCGGCGATAATCGAGGGGTGAAGAATCTTTGTCTGGCGGTGACTGGGGCTAGCGGCAGTGTGTACGCCGTGGAGATGCTGCGGATGCTCGCGGTGGATGAGCGGGTGGAGCATGTCGACCTGGTGGTGAGCGAGAGTGCGCTGCGGGTGTTCGCGGAAGAGATGGGAATCTCGGGGCGGACGGGGCTGGTGGAGAAGGTGGTCGGCTCCGCGTGCGAGAGGATCCAGGTGCATGCGCATAACGATATCGGCGCGAATATTGCGAGCGGGAGTTATCCGTCGGATGGGATGATTGTGCTGCCGTGCTCGATGGGGACGCTGGCGGGGATTAGCGCGGGGCTGGCCGCGAATTTGATTCAGCGGGCCGCGGATGTCGCACTCAAGGAGCGGCGGCCTTTGATTCTTTGTGTGCGGGAGACGCCCTTCAACAGGATTCATCTGCGCAATATGACCGTGGCGGCGGAGGCAGGCGCTACGATCTTTCCGGCGATTCCTACGCTGTATAACCGACCGCAGGATACGGGTGAGATGGCTCGGAGTTTTGTACAGCGGGTGCTGGGGTTTGTGGGGTTGAAGCAGGCTGGTGCTTACGAGTGGGGTAAGAATTCGTAGGTAGGATTAGTCTGCCTTCTAGTTGTGCTGGTCGGCGTTGGGAATGGTTTTCTGGCCTGGAGCGAGTGGCGGGTCGGCTTTGAGGAAGTCCAGGGTGGTCTCTTCGACGGGCTTCCAGCACTCGGCGGGGGCCAGGTGTCCGCAGCCTTCCATGACGACCAGGGTGGATCGGTCGATGCCTTTGTGCATGCGTTCGCCGGCGCTCAGGGGAATGAGGTCGTCATGACTGCCCCAGACGATAAGGGTGGGCTGCTGGATGAGATGGAGGCGGAAGTCCATGAGTTCTTTGCCGCTGACCATGGCAGCCATGGAACGATTGACGATCCAGCTGTTGCGCTGGAGCTTGCGGAGGGCGTCGTCCTGGACGAAGCCGGGCATGAGGCGCGGGTGGGGCGAGATCGCGGACATAAGGCGGGCGAGGCCGGCCCGGTTAGTGGGTGCGAAGAGGTCGGTATCGAAGGTGGGCGGGAAGTAGAGTCCGGCGGAGTCGTAGAGCATGAGACGGTGCACGCGGTCGGGATGTTCGACGGCGAGCTTGAGGGCGACCCAGCCCCCCATGGACCAGCCTCCGACGTCGGGCTTGGCGAGGTGGAGCGCGTCAAGGAAGGAGACGACGGTCTTCTCTTCGAGGTCCATGGTGTACGGGACGTCGGGGCGTGGGGAGCGGCCGTAGCCGAGGAGGTCGGGGGCGTAGATGTGGAAGCCGGCGGCGGCGAGTCCGGGGATGAGGGGAGCCCAATCCTCGCCGCGGGAGCCCAGGCCGTGGATGAGGACGACGGTGTGTTCAGGAGAGCCGGAGGGCGGTAGGGCTTCGAGGTAGTGGAGTTCGTAGCCGTTCGCTTCGACGTAGTGGCTCTGGACGCCGGCGTGCCAGAGCTTGTAGCGGAGGATGGAGTCGTTGACGGCGAGGGGATGGAGGTAAAACGTCACTCCGCTGGCGAGGATGGCCAGAAGGACGGCGATTCCTACGATTTTAAGAAAAGTCTTCAACCAAGGGCTCCGAAAAGCAAGGCGTAACCAGGATCGAAAGGATAAGAACGGCTAACGGCCCGGGGGCTTAAGCCCCACTCTCATTCCAACGGCAACGATATTAGCGCAAAGGGCGGCCGAATTCCTCGGAGAAGACGGTGCGGCGCATATCGAAGCGGCCTCCGTCGAACTTGTCCTGTCCCTTGAGAGTGCCGACGGCCAATATGGCCACAACATGATAGCTCAACGGGAGCCGGAGAACCTCGTGAACCTTCTCCTGCTCGAAGCCTTCCATGGGGGCTGTGTCGTAGCCCATGGTCTCGGCCATCCACATCATGGTGGTGAAGGCGATCATGACGTGCTTGTTGAGCCAGCCCTTCATTTCATTGGTGGAGAAGCCGGACATGTAGCTCGGAACGGAGCTTTTGGCCTGCGAGGCGTAGCTCTCGGGCATACCTCCGGCTCGCCCCTGCTGAAGCATGTCGTCGAGATCTTTACGCCAGCCGTCGGAGTCTCCGCAGGCTACGATGACCGCCGATGCTTCTTCGACCTTCGCCTGGTTGTAGCAGGCGGTACGGAGACGCTTTTTGTGAGCGGGTTCCTGCACGACGATAAAGCGCCAGGGTTGCAGGTTATATCCGGAAGGGGCATGGAGGCCTGCTTCGAGAATCTTGACGAGATCGTCTTCGGGAAGGGGTGCGCCATCGAAGCTGGGCGTTGCGCGCCGTTCGTGAATTGCCTCGGACAACGTCTTCAAACTGTTTTCCATCGTCAACCTCTGCCGTCCTTCATTGGGACGCGATTTCAACCTATCAAGAACTGGGACTGCGAAGGAGATTCTTCTGTCGCGGAAAAAAAGGGTTGGTTCAAAGTGCAGGATGAAAGTATGGTCTCACGGTACGTCGGCCATGGCCTGCTCGGAGGCGAAGGGGTTCCCTGTGCCTGAGTCGGCGAAGATCCAGATTCCGTGGAAGGACTTGCGTAGTTCTGGGTAGACGGTGAGCAGAGCGGTCATGGCTGCAAGGTTGCGTTTGCGGGCGAGGGCCTGGTCGGCGATGGGGTCGGCGTGGATATGGGCGGCTACGTCGACGTGGTCTTTTGAAAGGGAGTCGTCGGTTTCAAGTGAGGTGAAGCGGTACTCGACGTTATCCGGTCCCTTGACGACGAGGGGTGTATCGGTGGAGATTCCCTCTGCGAGAGCGGGAGGGGCGTTTTTTGTCTGCTCGTTACGGAGGGCCTCGAGGTGGGAGCTTTGAACGAAGCCGGCCGGCCGGAGGAGGGCCTGGGCGGTCTGGTAGTAGAGCCAGGCAGACCAGGGCTGTTTCTGGGCGACGAGGTCGCGGGCCGCCTTCCAGTACCAGAGGCCATCGTGTCCGGCGGCCGTGAGGGGCTGGGGGTAGAAGCCGGCGAGGAGCCATTGTCCTGCGTCCTGACGAACGAGGAACGAGAGGCGATAGGGCGAGGGCGCGCCGGGGAGGTTCACCATGGCGAAGCCGTATTTGCCCGGGGGGAGGTTAGGGATGACGAAGTCCGTCTCCTGCACGGAGCGGTTAAGGGAGCAGAAGAACTGGGCGTCGGGGGTGGAGCCGTCGGGCTGCTTTTTGATGGTGGTGCCGTCGAGGAGGTAGATCTGTTCGACGACGGGGGTGGCACCTTTGGCCCTGGGCGCGGTGTTGTTGACGGCGTAGCCGATGGGGCCGAAGTTGCCGGCGTACTCCGCGATGGTGATGGCCTTGATGGCGTCGGCGTTGCCGGCCTGAACCTTCTGGGCGAGAGAGAGGGCGGCGGCGGCGAGGGCATCGCGCTCGGACGGCTTCATCTGCGACTGCGTCGTGCACAACTCGGCGTGGGCGACTGTGCCGATGAGCATGGTTGCTACGGCAAACGACATTTTGATACGGCCAACCATAGATCTCCTCGAAGCCCTGTGGACAGAGCCAGTCTATTTCATAGATGCCCGAAATTGAATGGAAACCCCGCGGGGGATGGGGTGAGGGCGAAAAAGGCGTTTTTCGGAGAGGTGAAAAGAGACTAAGCTGAGGGGGAGGCCGGGACATTCCCTGGCTGTCAACGTCTTACGGATAACGATGATGCGTCTTTCTCCAATTCGTTTGGCTGGGCTTTGGCTGGGGTTTGCTGGTGCGGCGATGGGCCAGAGTGCTCTGCCTGCTACGGCTCCGACGGCGTTGGCTGTGGGTACGGCGGGGCCGGTTGCGACAGGGACGGTGCCGACGCAGCGGGCGGATGTGAGCTATGAGGGCGGCTTGCTGCGGGTGGCGGCGAACAACTCGAGTCTGAACCAGATTCTGCGGGAGATCGGGCGCCTGACCGGGATGAAGATTACCGGCGGCGTGGCCGAGGACAAGGTGTTCGGCACGTATGGGCCTGCGCCGGCGAGCAAGGTGATTACGTCTCTGCTGGATGGGACGGCTTCGAATGTGATGATTGTGGAGAACTCGGCGGATGGGCCGGCAGAGCTGATTCTGACCCCTCGGCATGGTGGTGCTACGCCTCCGAATCCGAATGCGGCCAGCTTTAGCGGCGACGATGGTGGTGGGCCGATTACGCCGCAGAACCGGTTCAACCGGGCTCCGCGCGGAGAGTATGTGCCTCCTCCGCCACAACCTCCTCCTCCAGCACAGCAGGAGAGTCCGGTGAGTGGGGGGAATCCGGTGAATACGGATAATCCGCCGTCTTCGTCGACTCCGGCATCCACGGATGGATCGCAGCCACAGAGTCCGAATGGAGTGGCTACGCCGCAGCAGATCTTCGAGCAGTTGCAGAAGTTGCGGCAGCAGCAGAGTGCGACGCAGCCTCAGTAAGGTTTGCGGCGGTGCTGAAGCTGTGCCCTTCCGTTTTCCGCTGACCTGGAGGCTGTCTCCCATCGGGAAATGACGCTCTTTGCGGACTCAAGAACCCACATCTCAAAATCGGGATGTGGGGCACCCAACTGGGAGCTCCATTTAGGTTTTGAAGACGAGCTGCCAGGGTGTGGAGGGCATGGCGGTTTGCTCGGCGACCGCTCGGAGTTCGACTGTCTGGGGCTGTTCGGGGAACTCAGCGGGAAGATAGCTTGCCTTGGCGGCGGCAGTGGGGACGCGGAAGGGGCCGTTTGGGATGCGGGTGGGGTTCAGTTTGGTCTCCAGCATGTTGTGGCGGTGGAGTTCGTTGGAGTAGCCGGGATTGACCTCGGAGGCGGCTCCAAGGAGCCAGGGGCCGTACCAGAAGGCAGTGCCGGTGGTGCGCCAGGGAGCGGAGCGGTGGGAAATCGCGTAGGCGATGGTGATGGAGTCGCCGGATTTCAGGTTCCGGATTTTGGTGCCGGAGACGGGGTTGCCGTTGCGGATGAGCTGCATCTGGGTGGCCCATTCGGGACGGCGGATGGTTAGGGTCTGGCCCTTAGCTCTTGTAGCGAAGATGGTGATGGTGCCGTTCGTGGCGAGGGCGCTCGTGGCGCGAAGGGTGACGGTGGCGGTGGTGTGGGTGGCGTCTACTGGGAGGAGATAGGTGATTTCGTCTTCGGTGGCGCGGAAGGCGTTGTTGGTGACGTCGGCGAAGGCGCGCATGCCGTGCAGGGTGCAGCACCACCAGGCGCGTACACGGAGGTAGTTGGTGACGCCGTCGGAGTCGAGCTCGCCGTGGCCGAAGTCTCCGGTGGCGAACTGATTCATCGCGAACTCGTTGAAGAGGGTGGTCTCGGCAGAGGCAATGTATTTTGGGTTGCCGGTGGCCTGGGCGAGTTGGAGGTTGAGGCGGAGCCAATCGCACTCGGCGCAGCCCTCGGTGCGGGCGCGCTTGGGCGTCCAGGCCTCGGGGACGCCGCCGGTGAGGAGGAGGTCGGGGGACTCCGTCACGGAGCTCCATTCGCGCTCCACCATGGCGAGCAGGGATGGGTCGCGTGTCTCTTTGTAGAGCAGCATGACGCCGCGGAGGCTGCAGAGGTAGCCGTGGACGTGGTCGGCGGGGCGGCGCTCGATGCGTTGAGCGATGGCGAGGCAGAGGTCACGGTATTTCTCTTCCCTGGTGACGGCGTAGAGGGCTGCGAGGCCTTCGTTTTGCTGGGTCCAGCAGATGTAGCTGGAGGCGAAGTGGGAGGCTCCGAACTCTTCGGCCATGGTGTTGGAGTTGTATTTGGGGCCTAGCTTAACGAGGAAATCGCCCAGACGGCGTGCGGAGGCGAGGGTTGCGGGGTCACCCGTCAGGGTGAAGTACTCCAGGAGGCCAATGAGGAGGCGACCGTTGCCCCAAAGGAGGGCAAGATCATTGTCGTCAGGGTGATCGTAGTGGAAGGCCTTGCCGAAGAAGCCGTCGGCGTGCTGCTGGGCGATGACGCGGGCTACGACCGGAGCGAGGGTAGGGAAGGTTTCGTTGTAGGTTACGGCGGAGGTGGCGAGCGCGCCGATCCAGCGGCCGGAGACGTCTCCGGAGAAGTTGGTGAAGCGGCGGCCGGGAGTGGCGGTGATGTCTTCGAGGAGGAAGTCCGGCGTGTAGGCGGGGGCGGTCCCGTGGAGGATTCGGTCGCGGGTCAGGCGGTATCGGTCTGCCAGCGGTGTGGGAGGGATAACGATGATCGCGTGCGCGGCGAGGATTTTAAGGGAAAAGGGGACAGCCGCGGTCTGGGTCAGGAAGTGGCGTCGATTCAATTCAGCTCCTCCGTGTTCGGCGCGCTGGTTTGCAAACTTTATAGACGGAGAGGGGTAGCTTTGACGAGTAGGCTATGGAAGGATTTCGTGGGTGTGGCGCTGGTGGCGGGGACAGGAAGGCACACCCCAAGGGGTAAAGCGCGCTTTCTGCTGTTCTTTCAGACCCAAGGCTAGGCCTAGGTGCACCTGGAAGCGGAACAACACTAAGGGCGGCAGCATATTCCCCGCGGGAATGACAACAAGAGGGGAACCGATGGCGCGCGGAGCTACTAGCCTTCGACTACCTTGGCGGTGGCGAGCTGGCGGCGTGCGTGGACCTGCTGGGAGTGGATACGGAAGACCCAGAACATGGCGACGCAGATTCCGTAGGCGACGAGGACGCCGGCGGTCAGGGAGGCCAGGACGGCACAGACCAAAAGCAACGAGAGACCCACAGCGATTCCTCCGGGGAAGGTACAGATTCATTCTCTCAGTAGGATGCGGGTTAGCTCAACAAAAGGGGGTGAAAGGTGTTGCGTCATCGAATACGTAACTTTTTCGCCAACTCCCCCGGCGTGCTGAACCGGGCGATGGCATGGGACGCATACTTCGGGGCGCAAATGCCGTATTCTAGAGGACTGGGCCTTCCTGCGGTTTGAGCGGCCCACCAAACTTCATGGGCATTACACACATCACCGTTCGCGGCGCACGCCAGCACAACCTGAAGAACGTCTCGGTCTCGATTCCGCGGAACACGCTGACCGTGGTCACGGGGCTTTCGGGCTCGGGCAAGAGTTCGCTTGCCTTCGACACGATCTATGCCGAGGGGCAGAGGCGATACGTAGAGACACTTTCGGCGTATGCGCGGCAGTTTCTTGACCAAATGGAGAGGCCGGACGTCGATGCGATCGACGGGCTTTCGCCGGCGATATCAATCGAGCAGAAGACGACTTCGCGGAGTCCACGGTCGACGGTCGGGACGATCACCGAGATCTACGACTACCTGCGTTTGCTGTATGCGTCGGTGGGGCAGCCGCATTGTCCGAACTGTGCGAGGCCGATCTCACGGCAGTCGGCGGATCAGATCGTGGAGCGGATTGTGCAGATGGCTCCAGGCGAGCGGATCACCGTGTTTGCGCCGATCGTGCGGGGACGCAAGGGTGAGTTTCGCGAGGAGCTGGAGCAGCTCGACCAGCAGGGATTCCGGGCGCGCATCGATGGGGAGATGACGGAGCTGACGGATGGCATGCGGCTGGAGAAGCGCAAGAACCATACGATCGAGGCGATCGTCGACCGCATTATTTTGAAACCGATGCCGACGACTGTGCCGGAGGATGCGAACGCGGCTCTGGCTGCCGCGGAGGGCGAGACGGCGCGACCGAAGTATGACACGCGGCGGCTGGAGGCTTCGGTTGCGAAGGCCTTGCAGATGGCCAACGGGCTGGTGCTGATCGGGATTCAGAACTCGTCGCGGGAGCTGGATGAGACGCTGTACAGCTCTTCGATGGCTTGTCCCGACTGCGGGATCAATGTGCCGAAGCTGGAGCCGAGGAGCTTCTCCTTCAACTCGACGTATGGGGCTTGCCCTGAGTGCCATGGACTGGGATCGATCTATGACTTCGATCCGGCGAAGACGATCACGGACTGGTCGCGACCGCTGCTGGATGGGGCGATGGGGCCGGGGTCGGGATCGCAGTATCTGCTGCGGCTGATCAAGCTAGCAGCGGAGAAGTACAAGATCAATCTGAAGGTGCCGTTCGCGGACCTGACGAAGGCGCAGCAGGATGTGTTGCTGTATGGACCTCCGCGGAATGAAGTGGGGCGGACGGGGTTTCACGGGATCTTCGCTTACCTGCGCTCGAATCTGGAAGAGACGAAGTCCGAAGGCTATCGCGAGTACATGATGCAGTACATGTCGGCGACGACCTGCCCGCGGTGTAAGGGGCATCGGCTGCGGCCAGAGTCGCTGGCTGTGACGATTCCGATTGCGGACGCTTCGCCGTCGATTGCGGACTTTACGGGGCTGTCGCTGGAGCGCGCGCTGAAGGCTGCGCGGACGATGAGCTTCATGGGGCGGGACCGCATCATTGCGGACCGGCTGCAGCGGGAGATTATCGAGCGGCTGGAGTTTCTGGTCGCGGTTGGGTTGGGCTATCTCTCGCTGGATCGCTCGGCGGCTACGCTGTCGGGTGGCGAGGGGCAGAGGATTCGGTTGGCTACGCAGATTGGTTCTCGTCTGCGTGGGGTTTTGTATGTGCTGGATGAGCCTTCGATTGGGCTCCACCAGAGGGACAATATCCGCTTGATCCGGGCGCTTGAGGCGCTGCGTGATCTTGGGAATACCGTGCTGGTGGTCGAGCATGACGAAGACACCATGCGGCGGGCAGACTACATCCTGGATATTGGGCCGGGCGCGGGCAAGAACGGCGGCGTGATCATGGCGGATGGTACGCCGGCGGAGATCATGGCGAATCCGAACTCGGTGACCGGGCAGTATCTGGCGGGGAAGATCGAGATTGTGGCGCGGGCGAATCCGCGTGCTCTGAGCGGCAACTGGCTGACGGTTGAGAATGCGGTCTCGCACAACCTGCAGGATGTGACGGCGCATTTTCCTCTTGGCGTGATGACGGTGATCACGGGGGTGAGTGGATCGGGTAAGTCGACCCTGGTCAACGACATCCTTTACCGGGCGCTCGCGAAGGAGTTGTATGGCTCGCGCGAAGAGCCTGGCAAGCATGGCCGGGTGATTGGGATCGATCAGCTCGATAAGGTGATCCAGATCGACCAGTCGCCGATTGGGCGCACACCGCGCTCGAATCCGGCTACGTACACCGGTGTGTTCACGGCGATTCGCGATCTGTTTGCGATGCTACCGGAGTCTCGTGAGCGTGGATACAAACCGGGGCGGTTCTCGTTCAACGTGCAGGGCGGACGATGCGAGGCGTGCCAGGGCGAGGGGCAGAGGCGCATCGAGATGAACTTTCTGCCCGATGTGTATGTGCTTTGCGAAGTATGTAACGGACGTCGTTACAATCAGGAAACCCTGTCGGTGAAGTTCAAGGGGCTGTCGATCGCGGATATTCTCGATCTGCCGATTGAGGATGCGGTGCCGATTCTCAAAGACATTCCAGCGGTCAATGTAAAGCTGCAGACGCTTGTCGATGTGGGGCTTGGGTACATTCACCTGGGTCAGTCGGCGACGACGCTTTCAGGCGGTGAGGCGCAGCGGATGAAGCTGGCCCGGGAGCTCTCGAAGAGGCAGACGGGGAGGACGCTCTATCTGCTGGATGAACCTACGACGGGATTGCACTTCGACGATGTGCGGAAGCTGCTGGAGGTGCTGCACCGGCTGACGGATCTTGGGAACTCGGTGATGATCATCGAGCATAATCTGGACATCATCCGGAATGCGGATTACATCCTGGATATGGGTCCGGAGGGCGGCGAGGGCGGCGGCACTGTGGTGGCGCATGGGACGCCGGAGCAGATCGCGACCGTGGCGGCAAGCTATACGGGGCAATTTTTGAAGCAGCACTTTGAGAGCCGGCCGGGTGCGGTTGCAGTGGTGATGGGCAAAGGCAACGCGGGGCCGCAGCCGAGCACGATTCTGGCGGCGGCGGACAGGGACAAAAGCCTGAAGCCGAAGTTTGTGGCACCGGAGAAGAAGACGGGGCGTCCAACGACGACGTCTGGCGGGAACTCGGTGGCGAAGCCGGAAAAGGTGACGAAGGTTTCGGCTAAGGTTTCATCCGCGTCTAAGAAGACAGCAGTAAAATCGGTGGCGAAGAAAGCAGTGAAAAAGGCCAGGGCCTAATGAGCACGATCCCTCCTCTGGTTCCGGTGGAACAGGGAAATTACGAGACACCGTCGCCTGCCCCCGTCGAGGGCGAGGCACCACCGCGCATACCGCATATGGGACATGTCCTGGTGTTTCTGGCGATCCTGTTTGGAGCGTTCTTTCTGGCGCGGCAGGCTCTGCTGTTAGTCACGGGCGCTTACCGGGCACCGCATCTGTTTGAAGATGCGGTGCATAATCCGACGTATCTGCTGGCCACGCAGGCGGGGATTTATATTGGAACGCTGCTGGCGGCGTGGCTGATCTTTCCACATCTGTGGGAGCGCGGGTTTACGGATGGGATTCAGTGGAACGCACCGAAGGCGCGGGCGCTTGCGTTGAAGCTGATCCCGGCTGGAATTGTGGTCTCGTATCTCGCACAGATCGTTTCGCACTTTGTGACGATGCCGAAGTCGATGCCGATGGATGACTTCTTTCGTACGCGGACGGATGTTTGGATTACCTGTGCGATGGGAACTCTGCTGGCACCGCTGATTGAGGAGATCTTCTTTCGCGGGTTCCTGTTTCCCGCGCTGGCAATTGCGTATGACTGGTTGTCGCTTTCACGGAGTCCGGATGCGGTGCTGCGGTGGCGCTCGACGACGACGCTGACTACGGCTTCGTATGTATTTTCGGGGCTGCTGACGAGCATCTTCTTTGCGCTGCTGCATGGGGCGCAATTGGCGTACACGTGGCCTCTGGTGGTGTTGCTATTGTGTGTCTCAGGATTCTTTACATGGGTGAGGCTCGAGACGCAGTCTGTGGCATGTTCAACGCTGTTACACGCGAGTTATAACTTTGCGGTTTTTCTTACGGCATTTATCGGGAGCCAGGGGTTCACGCATCTGGAGAAGTTGACACGGTAGATCGAATTCCAAAAAAAGTGAAAAGCAGAGGCACATGCCTCTGCTTTTTCTATGTTGCCCCGGCGGTTTCTACGGTGACGGTTACGGTGCCTGATGTGCTGGTGGCGTACACGCTGTCGCCGACATAGGTCGCGTAGATGGCGTGGGTTCCCAGGGCGAGGGCAGTGGTGCTGAGGGTTGCGGTGCCGCTGGATACGGTCGCGCTGCCAAGGAGCGCGGTGCCGTTGTAGAAGTTGATGGTGCCGGTGGCCAGCGTTGAGGAAACGGTCGCCGTGAAAGCTACCGCCGAGCCGTAGGTGGCGGTGGAGGTCGAGGCGGAGACGGCGGTGGTCGTGGTGGTGAGGCTTTCGCTGACGAGGACGGTAATGGAACTGGAGGTGCTGCCGGTGTAGGTATCGTCGCCGGCATAGACCGCGGTGAGGGTGTGGGTTCCGATGGCTAGGGCCGTGGTGGTGAAGGTGGCGATGCCTCCGCTGAGGGTGCCGGTGCCGAGGCTGGTGGAACTGTCGTAGAAGGTGACGGTTCCGGTGGCTTCCGCAGTGGAGACGGTTGCGGTGAGGGTGAGGGAGGTCTCGTAGGCCACGGTGGTTGCGGAGCCGGTAAGGTCCGTGGTGGTGCGGGTGCTGAAGAAGAAGCCGGCGCATCCGGTGAGTGCGGTGGCGGCGGCCAGGGTCAGGATGGCGACGGCCCACTTGGAGACACTGCGGTGTATGTTTCGCACTCAAACCTCGTACAGCTTTTCTGCCTGGTGTGGACGTGGATGTTGATGGCAACGGGTTACGCGGGCGGGGTGCGATACAATTTCGTGCATACCCCGTGCTTTCTCGACTGCATTCTTTTCGTAACAAGAAAGGTTACAAATGCTCTCTTCGCGCCGTGCCGCCGCTCTCTTCTCTCTCCTTGCCGTTCCCGTGCTCGCCCAGACTCCGCGCACCAAGCCGGTGACGCAGGCTGAGGTGGACAAGATTACGCGGGAGGCGATCCTGATCGACACGCACGATGACATCCCTTCGAAGACCGTGACGGGCTACGACATTGCGACGCCGAACAAGACGGGACAGACGGATCTTGCGAGGATGAAAGGGTTTCTGGGTGCGGAGTTCTTTGCGGTATTTGTGGATGCATCGTATGTAAAAGACAATCACTCGGCGAACCGGACGCTGGAGATGATCGACACGGTGCGGACGGATGTGATTCTGAAGCATCCGGATGAGTTTATGTATGCGACAACGGCGGCCGATGTCGAGAAGGCGCACAAGCAAAAGAAGATTGCGGCGCTGATGGGGATTGAAGGTGGGCATGCGATCGAAGACTCGCTGCGGTTGCTGCGGGACTACTATGCGCTGGGTATCCGGTATATGACCCTGACGCATTTCAACACGAACAACTGGGCGGATGCTCAGGGGGACCATGACGATCCCACTGTGGCGAAGCATGATGGACTGACGCCGTTCGGGAAGGACGTGGTGCGGGAGATGAACCGGCTGGGGATGATGGTCGATATCTCGCATACGGCGGATAAGACCTTCTATGACGCGATTGCGGTTTCGACTGCGCCGATTATTGCCTCGCACAGCTCATGCCGCGCGGTGGACACGCATACGCGCAATATGACGGACGACATGATCCGTGCGCTGGCGAAGAACGGCGGGACGATGCAGATCAACTTCGATTGTGGGTATCTTTCGCAGCGGTATAACGATGCCTCGAAGCCGATGATGGCAGAGCTGCGGCCGAAGATGATGGAGGCTCGTAAGATCGCGGATCCCGCGGCGCGGGATGCGGCGATGGAGAAGCTATTTATGGAGGCCTCGGCGAAGGTTCCTCCGGCTACGCTGGCTGATGTCGTCGAGCATATCGACCACGCGGTGAAGGTGGGCGGGATCGACCATGTGGGGATCGGGACGGACTATGACGGCGTGGGATGCGTGCCGGCGGGGCTTGAGTCGTATGACAAGTTTCCGGCGCTGACCCGGGCCCTGCTGGAGAAGGGGTATTCGGCTACGGATATCAAGAAGATCTATGGAGGGAATCTACTGCGGGTGATGCGGGCGGTGGAGAAGCGGGCACAGGAGCTGAAGGGGATGGCTCCGATTGAGACTACGATCGCTACGGCGAAGTAGTCTTTACCAAATTGCTTGGAAGGGCTGGAGACTGAGGTTAAGTCTCCAGCCTTTTTGCTTTAGGCGAAGATGACGGTTTTGTTGGCGTAGGAGAGGATGCGATGGTCCAGATGCCATTGGACGGCTCGCGAGAGGACCATGCGCTCTAAATCGCGGCCCTTTTGGATGAGGCTGGGGAGCTGGTCGTTCTGCGAGATGCGGGCTACGTCCTGCTCGATGATAGGGCCTTCATCGAGGGCTTCGGTGACGTAGTGGCTGGTGGCCCCGATGAGCTTGACGCCACGGGCGTAGGCGGCGTGGTAGGGCTTGGCACCGGTGAAGGCGGGGAGGAAGGAGTGGTGGACGTTGATGATGCGTCTTGGGTAGGTCTCGACGAACTTAGGCGAGAGGATCTGCATGTAGCGGGCGAGGATGACCAAGTCGATCGTATGCGCAGAGAGCAGGGCCAGTTGGGCGGCTTCGACTTCGGGGCGGGTGGTGGCGGTCATCGGGGTGTGGTGGAAGGGGATGCCGTAGAACTCTGCCAGGGGACGGGCACTCTCGTGGTTGGAGACGATGAGGGCTACGTTGGCGTGGAATTCGCCGGTCTGGTGACGGTGCAGGAGGTCGGCGAGGCAGTGGAGATACTGGCTGACGAAGATGGCTACATTCTGTTTGGCGGCGGCGAACTCGATGCGCCAGTTCATGGCAAACTGTTCGGCGATGGGGGCGAAGGTTTCCTCGAACGATGTCTGGGTAAAGTTGGGGGCTTCGGTCGAGAACTCGACGCGCATGAAGAAGAGGCCGAGCTCGGCGTCCTGGTGCTGGTCGGCGTGGAGGATGTTGACGTCGTAGCGGCGGACGAGGAAGTCCACGATCGCAAAGACGAGACCTTTGCGATCGGGACAATCGACTAAGAGGGTGGCGGTGGTGGGCATGTTACGACTTGGCGGCTACGCGGGCGAAGATGGCGTCCACGTTGGCCAGCTGGCGCTTGTAGTCGAAGGCGTGTGCCAGCTTTTCGGGCGAGAGGCGCTCGGTGATGGCGGGGTCTTTGGCTACTTCGTCGCGGAAGACGAGGTCTTCCTTCCAGGAGCGCATGGCGTGGCCCTGGACGAGGCGATAGGCGTCTTCGCGGAGCATTCCGGATTCGGCTAGGTCGAGCAGGAGCTGGCCGGAGAAGATGAGGCCACCGGTGGACTCGAGGTTCCTGAGCATGCGGGCGGGGTAGACGAGGAGCTTGTCGATCAGGTTGGCGGTCTTCGCGAGGAGGTAGTCGGCGAGGATGGTGGAGTCGGGGATGATGACGCGCTCGGCGGAGGAGTGGCTGATGTCGCGCTCGTGCCAGAGAGCAATGTTCTCGTAGGCGGTCTGGGCGTTGGCCCGGACGACGCGGGCCAGGCCGCTGATCTGCTCGGAGGCGATGGGATTGCGCTTGTGGGGCATGGCGCTGGAGCCCTTCTGCTTTTCGGAGAAGAACTCTTCGGCTTCGCGGACTTCGGTGCGCTGGAGGTGGCGGACTTCGGTGGCGATCTTGTCGAGGGTGCTGACGAGGATGGCGAGGGCACCGATGTAGGCCGCGTGGCGGTCGCGCTGGACGACCTGCGTGGCGACGTCGACGGGGACGAGGCCGAGGGCGTCGGCGATGGCTTCTTCGTGGGCTGGCTTCAGGTGGCCAAAGGTGCCGACGGCTCCGGAGAGCTTAGCAACGCGGAGATCCTCGGCGGCGGCATCGAAGCGCTTGAGGTTGCGCTGCATCTCGGAGAACCAGAGGAGGAGCTTGAGGCCGAAGGTGGTGGGCTCGGCGTGGACGCCGTGGGTGCGGCCGATGATGGGGGTGTGCTTGAACTCGAGGGCGCGGCGGGCGAGGACGTCGGACAGCTTGACGATGCCGGCGCGGATGATAGCGGAGGCTTCCTTGATCTGGAGGGCCTGGGCGGTGTCGACGACGTCGGTGGAGGTCAGGCCGTAGTGGAGCCAGCGGGATTCGGGGCCGATGTGCTCGGCGACGGCGGTGGTGAAGGCGATGACGTCGTGCTTGACCTCGTCCTCGATGGCCTGGATGCGGGCGACGTCGAAGTTGCCTTTGTCGCGGATGGCGTCGGCGGCGTCCTGCGGGACGATGCCGGCGGCGGCGAGGGCCTGGGAGGCGGCTACTTCTACCTTGAGCCAGCAGCGGTACTTGTTTTCGTCGGACCAGATGCGGGCCATCTCGGGGCGAGTATAACGAGGGATCATGCTGTCTAGTTTACTTCGTTCGTCGATGGATTTCGGGGGGCTCCTCCCCCCTTTTGGACTCAAAGTCTTCGAGAATAAGGACTTGAGGGTGGACTTGTTCGTGGGGGGGGGCTGAAAGATTGTGGGGGAAGGGCGGTGGATCTTTCCTGGTTCTATTGTCTGCTTTTGGCAGGAACTGATAGGTCAGGTATAAGGTGTTTTGATTGAGATGTTTATGGGGTTTCTAGGCTTGACATCTGATTTTGCTGCTGTTTTGAAAGATTTTTTGTGGCGCAGATATCGAAACATACGTTTGCAGCGCAAATGCAAAAGCCGCTGCGGTGCGCTTTCTAAAGCGGCCGCAGCGGCGGGAGTTTTCGTGAGGGTTATTGCGGGGGCGTGAGGCCATTCATGCGGAGGTATTCGACCATCTGGCCGTAGTGATCGTATCCGTGGGCCACAGCGAAGGTAGCGAGGGTGGCTCGGGTGTCCATGCCATCGGCGCCCTTGATGACGGTGAAAGCGTTCTCCGGAGTGATGGTCGCGACGGCCTTGTGGCCGAAGGCGAAGGAGGCGGCGAGGGCGGCTACGGCCTCTTCCTTGGTGGTGATCTTGTCGATGGCCTTCACGTCGACGTCGGGCTTGGTGCCACTGATGGTCGAGAAGAAGTAGTAGTTGGCCTGAGCGACGTGCGTGACCTGCTGGACGAAGCTGCGGACGCCTTCGAACTTCTCACCCTGGGTGGGGGCGAAGATGGCGTGGTTGGGAGCGAAGGAGAACTTGTCGGCGGGCATGGTTTTGACGACGCCCATGGCCTCGTGCTCGAAGAGGTTGAGCATGAGGTCGATGGCTTTTGCTGGGTCGGCGGGGGTGCCGACGGCGCCGAGGGAAGGGGCCTTCCCCATTTGTGCGGTGGCGGTCAGGGTGGAGAGAGCCAGGACTGCAGCGGCTAGGGTGATCTTGATGCGCATCGGTGTGTACCTCGGAGATTTGTACAGGAAGCGAGTTCAGCGTAGCAGAGATATCACATCTGCTGGCGTAAGCTGGTGTGCGAGAACGTGTGGAGGAAGCAGTGGAGCGACGGGAGTTTATGAAATCGGCATTGGGGACGGCGGGAGCGGCTTTGGCTGGAGGCGGCGGGGCTCCGGTGGCCGGGGCGCAGGAGTTCTATCAACTGCGGACGTACACGCTGCGGAGCGGGCCGCAGGGGGCGCTGTGCCAGGGATACTTTGAGCATGCGCTGCTTCCGGCTTTGAATCGCATGGGGATTACTCCGGTGGGGGCATTCAAGCTGGATATCGGTCCCGAGACGCCGAAGTTTTATGTGCTGATTCCTTCGAAGTCGGTTGAGGTGCTGGCCACGCTCGATGCGCGGCTGGAGAACGATGCCGAGTTTGTGCAGGCGGCGAAGGCGTTCTGGGAGGCACCGGCGACGGCTCCGGCGTTTCTGCGGGTGGAGTATTCGCTTCTTTCGGCGTTTGCGGGTTGGCCGAAGCTGGTGGCTCCTAAGAAGGAGAAGAGGATCTTCCAGTTGAGGACCTATGAGAGTCCGAGCCATGCGGCGCATTCGCGTAAAGTCGCGATGTTCAATGAGGCGGAGATTGCAATCTTCGTGAAGGCGGGGCTGACGCCAGTGTTCTTTGGGGACACGATCGTTGGGCCGGCGATGCCTTCGCTGACGTATATGCTGACGTTTCCGGACGTGGCGGAGTTGGGGAAGCACTGGGCTGCGTTTTCAGCAGACCCAGCCTGGAAGGAGCTGTCGCATAGGCCGGGAAACACGGATCCGGAGATCGTGAGCAATATTTCGAATCTCTACCTGAGCCCCTTGGGGTGTTCGCAGATCTAGAACGGCAAGAGCAACAGACTGTAGGGAAAAGGCGGGAAAAGCGGGAAAAGAAGCGAGAACGGTTCGCTGATTCGGGAAGTATCTCCCATGGGGAACTGCCAGGAGCTGGAAAAGCGAACCAGGGATTTTCGCTGCGCTCAGCATGGATGTAACTCTGGGCGCAGCGATGTGGTTAGAGCCCGCGTGCTCTTTCGATGGCTCGGACGACGGCGCGGGCCTTGTTGCCGCATTCCTCGAACTCTTTTACCGGGACTGAGTCGGCTACGATGCCCGCGCCGGCCTGGATGTAGCCCTGCTCGCCATCAAGGTAGAGGGTGCGGATAGCGATGCAGGAGTCGAGGTTGCCGTTGAAGTCGGCATAGAGGATGGAGCCGCCGTAGACACCGCGACGGGTGGGCTCGAGCTCCTCGATCACCTCCATGGCGCGGATTTTAGGGGCGCCGGAGAGGGTTCCGGCAGGGAAGCATGCGCGGAAGGCATCGACCGGGCCAAGTGCTTCCTTGAGAGTGCCTTCCACGGCGCTGACCAGGTGCATGACGTGGCTGTAACGTTCCACGAACATCAGGTCCTTTACCTTCACAGACCCGAATTCGCTGACGCGGCCTACATCGTTGCGACCGAGGTCGACCAGCATGATGTGCTCGGCGACCTCTTTTTCGTCGGTACGGAGATCGTCTTCGTAGCCCTTGTCGATGGCTTCGTCCTCGGAGCGCGCGCGGGTTCCGGCGATGGGGCGGTACTCCACCTTGCGGCCATGGACGCGGACGAGAAGTTCGGGGGAGCTGCCTACGATGTGGGCCGGGGTAGTTTTCTTCCCCTTTTCGAGACCGAAGCGGAGGAAGTACATGTAGGGCGAAGGGTTGACGATCCGCAGGGCGCGATAAACGTCGAAGGCGGGAACCTCGGGGACGCAGTCGAAACGCTGCGAGAGGACACACTGGAAGACGTCTCCGGCGGCGATGTACTCCTTGGTCTTTTCGACGGCTTTCAGGAAAGCGGCCTTCGTGGTGCGAGGGGTGATCTTCAGCTTGCCCAGCGCCTTGGCCTTGCGGGGCCTGGGGAGGGCGTTGGCCAAGCGCTTTTCGAGCTTGTTCAGGCGACGGACAGCGCGGTCGTAGGCTCCCTTGGCGGATTCGCGCTGGAAGTCCGCCGTGACCATGAGGTGGATCTCCTTCTTGACATGGTCGAAGGCGATGACCTGGTCGAAGAACATCAGGCAGGCGTCGGGGACGCCGAGCTCGTCTTTGGCCAGGGTGGGGAGCTTTTCGATCTGGCGGACGACGTCGTAGGCGAAGAAGCCGACGGCTCCCGCGGTGAAGGGCGGCAGGCCAGGCAGGCGGGCGGGAGTGTGGCCGGCGAGCGCCTTCTTGAGTTCGTCGAAGATGTCCCCTTCAAACGTGCGGGGGCGTTTGCCCTTTTGCTCGGACGTGATGCTGGTGCCGCGCGAAACCATCTTTTTGTACGGTTCGATGCCGATAAAGGTGTAGCGGCCCACGCGCTCGCCGCCCTCGACGGATTCGAGCAGGAAGGCCTCGGGCTCGTCGTTCGCGATGCGCAGGAAGGCGGAGACGGGGGTCTCAAGATCGGCGACGACGGTGCGATAGACGGGGACGAGGGAATGGACGCGGCTGAGGCGCTGGAATTCTTTCTCGGAGGGAAGCTGCAGGGCTGCTCGGACGGCACACATAGAAGTAATGATAGCTGCGGAAGGGCGGTCTAGTTCAGATTCCCGCTCAGGATGAATGCGATGAAACCGAAGCAGGCGATCAGGCACGCCAGATACATCGCCGTCGTGCCAAGGATGATCCGCTTTCTCGTCTTCGGGCTTTCGAACAGTCTTCGGACCAGAAAGGCTGCAAGAAGCAGCACGGCGAAGACCGCGGCTGCGATACCGAGCCTATAAACCAGTTGGAGGATTTCACCCATAGCGCGTGTTCGTCCTGTGGATCGTAAATATGCAGTCGCTGCCGCGAGTTTGATCATCGTAATGAGAGGAGCCTATACTTCGCGGGTTGGGCCACAGACCGGTCTGGTCGAACCTTTTATGCTCCCCGGGCTGACATGTCACCGATGAGGAGAGCGCAATGGCCGGAGAATCATTTGTACCCGCAGCCCTACGAGCTGCCAAGAAGAAGGAACAAGACAAGATGGCAACGATGACGCTGGAACACACTGAAGTTAAGAAGTTGACGTTGGAAGAAGAGACGAATCCCTGGGAGGCACAGGCCGCCCGGTTCGATCTTGCTGCCGAAAAGCTGAAGCTGGATCCGGGCATCTGCAAGGTGCTGCGGTCGCCGGCGCGGGAGATCATCGTTCACATTCCGGTGGGGATGGACGATGGAACGATTGAGGTTTTCACAGGGTATCGGGTGCAGCACTCGATCGCACGCGGACCGGCGAAGGGCGGAATTCGGTTTTCGCCGGATGTATCGCTGGACGAGGTGAGGGCACTGGCGAGCTGGATGACCTGGAAGTGCGCGGTGGTGAATATTCCGTTCGGCGGCGCGAAGGGCGGTGTGATCTGCGATCCGAAAAAGATGTCGCAGGGCGAACTGGAGAGGATGACGCGGCGCTATACGGCTGAGCTGATTGAGTTTATCGGGCCTGAGAAGGACGTGCCCGCGCCGGACATGGGCACGAACGAGCAGACGATGGCGTGGATCATGGACACGTATTCCATGCACATGCGGCAGACGGTGACGTCGGTGGTGACGGGCAAGCCGGTGAATATTGGCGGCTCGCGCGGACGCCGCGAGGCTACCGGGCGAGGGATCGCCGTGGTGTGCGATCAGGCGCTGAAGGCCCTGGATATGCCGGTGCAGGGATGCCGGGTGATCGTGCAGGGCTTTGGCAATGTCGGGTCGAATGCAGCGAAGATTCTGTTCGATAAGGGCTACACGATCATCGGACTGGCGGAGTATGACGGGGCGCTTTCGAATCCGGAGGGTTTGGATATCGGCGCGTTGTTGGAGCATCGGGCGAAGGCGGGGACGATCAACGGCTTTGCCGGCGGCGTCGCGGTCGATAAGTCCGAGCTGCTGACGTGGCCGTGCGAGATTCTGATTCCCGCCGCAACGGAGAATGTGATCACCAGCCAGAACGCGGACAAGCTGCAGTGCCGGATTCTGTGCGAGGGTGCGAACGGGCCGACGACGATTGTGGCGGACGACATCCTGGAGGCGAAAGGGGTGTTTGTGATTCCGGACATCCTGGCCAACGCGGGAGGCGTGACGACGAGCTACTTTGAGTGGGTACAGGACCGCATGGGGTACTTCTGGACCGAAGCCGAAGTGAACCAGCGGCTGGAGCGCATTATGATCGACAGCTTCGACGACGTGTTGAGCTATGCGAAGTCGCACCAGGTGAACAACCGGACGGCGGCGTACATGCTGGCGATCGACCGGGTGGCCTATACGACGAAGCAGCGTGGGATCTACGCCTAATCTGGTGGTTGAAACGCCCTGCGCTTCCTCGCGGAAGGGCAGGGCGTTTTGCGTTAGCGGCGGTAGTAGGCGCGTTCGTATCCGTCGAGGTAGGCCTGGCGGAAGGCGTCGCGATAGGGCTCGTAGGGCCCCATGTTGGGTTCGTAACCGGGGGTGTCGTGGAAGACGCGGTCCTGGCGGGGGTGGTGTCCGAGGTTGTTGGAGATGTCCCGTGCGCCCATCTGGGTACCCCAGCGGAAGCCTTCCTGGTGGGCTCGTTCGATCAGGGGCGGCACGGCGTAGGCGGGTGGCGGCGGCGGGGGAGGGGCGTAGTAGGTGGGATGCGAGCATCCGGCGAGCAAAAGAGCCGCAAACAGGGCAGACGGCAGGGTGAGTGAGGCAGTTTTCATGGCATTTCTCCGTGGGGTGACGTTCCGTCTTGCTTGCACCCTGGGGTTGTAAACGTTCGGAATGGGGAAATGTCGCTCGGAATCTTTGGCGGTTGGACGGTATCTCCCCGAGGGATGGGTGGATGTGACAGAATGCTGGTAACCGTTCCTTCCGAAGTGGCGGTGAATCTTTCTCGATGAATCTGCCGAACTCCATTACGATGAGCCGCATTGCCAGCGTGCCGCTGCTGATCTGGATCATGTCGTCGCACGGCCTGCATACGCTCAACGCAATTGTGCCGCCTACGGCGACGGGGCTGCGTGGCGCGGAGCAGGAGATCGCTGCGTCGATTGTGTTTATTCTGGCTTCGATTACCGACGGTCTGGATGGATACCTGGCGCGCAGACGCAAGCAGATTACGACGATGGGGATGCTGCTGGACCCGCTGGCCGACAAGCTGATGGTGACGGCGGCTTTTATCATTCTGGTCGCGTATAACCCGCGGCTGGTTCCGCCCTGGATTGCGGTGGTGGTGATTGGGCGTGAGTTCCTGGTGTCGGGGCTGCGTTCGATTGCATCGGCGGAGGGCTTTACGATCGAGGCGAGCGAGATCGGGAAGCTGAAGACGGTCATCCAGATCGTGTCGGTGGTAGCGGCGATTCTGGCGCATCGGTGGGACTACTGGAACTGGGGTGGGTTCATCGTCGCGGTGCATCTGATCGCGGTGACGGCGATCTACTGGATGACGATCGTTTCAATTATCTCGGCGGTGGACTACTTTATCGGTTTCTGGAAGAAGATCGACCATGCCTCGGATAAGCGGCGTGGCCGGCGGACGGCTGTTTTGAGCCGGCGGAAGGCTCCGCAGGCGAACTCACCGGTGGCCTAGTTTTTCTCCCATTGCATCTTCGAGACGGCGCGTAAGATGGTGGTCGCGTGCCATTCGGGTGCGCGGTCCTGTCCAAACTCTCCCTGAGGTTTCATCCCTCCATGCGCCTTCTTCTTCTTTCCGTTCTGGCCCTGCCTGTCGCCGCGTTTGCTCAATCGACCGACCTTGCGCGGCATGACTTCTTCTACGCGGGGGAATCGCATGACAGGAAGCTCTTTGTACTGAAGGGCGGCAAGGTGGCGTGGTCGTTCGATGAGCCGGAGGGCAAGGGCGAGGTCTCGGATGCGGTGATGCTCTCGAATGGGAACATCCTCTTCGCGCACCAGTTCGCGGTGGAGGAGATTACGCCGGAGAAGAAGGTGATCTGGCGGTACGACGTCCCCGCAGGGCATGAGGTGCATACGGCGGTGCCGATCGGGCTGGACCGGGTGTTGTATATCCAGAATGGGAACCCGGCCCTGCTGCGGGTCGTGAATATTCGGACCAACGCGATCGAAAAAGAGATCCAGCTTCCGGTAAAGAATCCGCAGAGCACGCATGGGCAGTTTCGGCACGCTCGGCTGACGCCGCAGGGGACGCTTCTGGTCGCGCACATGGATTTGAGCAAGGTGGTGGAGTACGACTCCGAGGGCCATGAGCTCTGGTCGTTTCCGGGCACGGGGGTGTGGGGTGTGACGCCGCTCGAGAACGGCAATGTGCTGATCACGGATAAGGGCGGAGTGCGGGAGATTACGCGGCGGGGCGACTCGGTGTGGAACTGGAAGCCGGAGGATACGCCCACGGTGAGGTTCGACAATCTTCAACTGGCCTGGCGGCTGCCCAATGGCAATACCGTGATCAACAACTGGGGCAATGAGTGGAGCGGCCAGGTGAGCGCGGACACCCTGCAGGCGATCGAGGTGACGCCCGACAAGAAGCTGGTTTGGGTGCTGAAGCAGTGGAAGGATCCGAACCTGGGCCCGGCGACTACGATTCAGTTCCTCGATGCTTCGGAAAGGCCGGAAGAGGCGCACTTCGGGACGTTTCGGTAGACGTGCCGGTCTGCTGAAACGACATGCGGGTGGTGGGGAAGGCGTCGGGGTAGTGCTGCTGGATGTAGGCGGTCATCTCTTCGCGGACGAGGCAGCGCAGGTCGAAGCTTTCACTGGCGTTCCGTGAGCTCATCAAGCAGCGGAGCTCCATGGTCTTTTCAGTGAGGTTGGTGACCTGGAGACCGCAGACGCGGCCGTCCCAGAGCTTGGATGGGTGGACGATCCGGTCGAGCTGTGCGCGAAGTTCGGCGACTGGGATGGAGTAGTCGACGTAGAGGAAGGCCGTGCCGAGGATCTCGGCGGACTCGCGGGTCCAGTTCTGGAACGAATTTTCGATGAAGTAGCTGAGCGGCACGATGAGGCGGCGCTGGTCCCAGATGCGGATGACGACGTAGGCGGTGGTGATCTCCTCGATGCGGCCCCACTCCCCCTGCACGATGACGACGTCGTCCAGGCGGATGGGTTCGGTGAGGGCGATCTGCAGGCCGGCGAGGACGTTGGACGCGGTGGATTTGGCGGCGGTGGCGAGGACGAGGGAGGCCACCCCGGCGGAGGCGAGCAGGCCGGTGCCGTAGTGCCAGATGCGTGGGTCGTGGAAGCTCCAGAGGAGAGCGCCGAGGGTGACCACCATGATGAAGCCGATGATGAGCCGGCGGAAGAGTTGGAACTGGGTGTGGACGCGGCGGGCGCGGACGTTGTTCTCGGCGTTGAGGTCGTACTTTTTGAGCAGTAGGGTCTGCGCGACGTAGACGCCGCCGGCGGCCATCCAGCCGAGCGAGAGGATGAGGGACATGATGAGTCCCTGGCGGATGATGTCTTCCCAGTTGTCGGGCAGGTGGGGGATGCTGGGCAGGATGAAGAGGGTGCAGGTGATGAGGAAGATGGCGCGGGCGGGGTGGGCGAGGTGCCGCTGGATACCCCATCCGGGAGCGAACTCGCTGGTGCCCTCGGCCTCCTTGCGCTTGAGGACGCGGAAGAGGATGTAGTGGGCTGCGTTGGCGAGGAAGATGGCGGCGCAGAAGAGGAAGATGGCCAGGAACCAGCGGTGATTGGCTTGGAGGATGGACATGTTGGTTGGATGCAGGGAAGAGAAAAGACTGTGGGGAAAAGACGGAAGAGGCGGGAAGAAATAACAGCAGCTGTTGCCGTTTGTTTCGTGGTCATCCCCATCGCTGCGATGGCCCGCTGCGACGGGGGATGACACGAACGAGGGCTACTGGCCGAAGATGGGCAGGTTGCCGACACCCTGGGCGATCTTCTGGCTCCACTCGGCGGGGCCGGTGATGTGGACGCTGGTTCCCTGGGCGTCGACGGCGACGGTGACGGGCATGTCCTGGACCTCGAACTCGTAGATGGCTTCCATCCCAAGGTCGGCGAAGGCGAGGAGTTTCGAGTGTTTGATGGCCTTTGAGACGAGGTAGGCTGCGCCGCCGACGGCCATCAGGTAGACGGCTTCGTTGTCGCGGATGGCGGCGATGGCTTCGGGGCCGCGTTCGGCCTTGCCGATCATGCCGAGGAGGCCGGTCTGCTCGAGCATCTGGCGGGTGAACTTGTCCATGCGGGTGGCGGTGGTGGGGCCGGCGGGGCCTACGGCTTCGTCGCGCACGGCCTCGACCGGGCCGACGTAGTAGATGAAGCGTCCCTTGAAGTCGACAGGGAGCTTTTCGCCGCGGTTGAGCATGTCGGTGAGGCGCTTGTGGGCGGCGTCGCGGCCGGTGAGGAGCTTGCCGGAGAGCAGGACGACCTCGCCGGGCTTCCAGGTTTTCACTTCTTCCTTGGTGACGGTGTCGAGGTTGACGCGGCGGGCGCTGTGGACGTCGTAGGTGAGCTTCGGCCAGGCGTCGAGGGATGGCGGGTCGGTCATGACGGGGCCGGAGCCGTCGAGGCGGATGTGGAGGTGGCGGGTGGCGGCGCAGTTGGGGATCATGGCCACGGGCAGGTTGGCGGCGTGCGTGGGGTAGTCCATGATCTTGACGTCGAGCACGGTCGTCAGGCCGCCGAGGCCCTGGGCGCCGATGCCGAGGCGGTTCACCTTCTCGTAGAGCTCGATGCGGAGCTTTTCGACGTTGGTCTGGGGGCCGCGGGCGAGGAGTTCCTGCATGTCGATGGGGTCCATGAGAGACTCTTTCGCCATGACCATGGCCTTCTCGGCGGTGCCGCCGATGCCGATGCCGAGCATGCCGGGGGGACACCAGCCGGCGCCCATGGTGGGGACGGTCTTGAGAACCCAGTCGACGACCGAGTCGGAGGGATTCAGCATCACGAACTTGGATTTGGCTTCGCTTCCGCCACCTTTTGAGGCTACGGTGATGTCTACGGCGTCTCCGGCTACCAGCGTGACGACGACCATGGCGGGGGTGTTGTCGCCGGTGTTGCGGCGGGTGAAGGCTGGGTCCGCCAGCAGGCTGGGGCGGAGGACGTTGTCGGAGTTGCGCCAGGCGACGCGGACGCCTTCATCGATCATGCCCTGCATGTCCATCATGCCGAAGACGCTGGAGGCCTCCCACTGAACTTCCATGCCGACCTTGACGAAGGCGGTGACGATGCCGGTGTCCTGGCAGATGGGACGGTGGCCCTCGGCGCACATGCGGGAGTTGATGAGGATCTGTGCGATGGCATCCTTGGCGGCGGGTGATTGCTCAAGGTCGTAGGCGCGGGCCAGGTTCGTGATGTAGTCCACGGGATGGTAGAAGCTGATGTACTGGAGCGCGTCGGCTACGCTCTGGATGAGATCGTCCTGCTTGATGGTCTTCATGTTATTTCCCCAGATAAGGGTAAACCAGATGTCCTGCCGGGCGGGCCCGCTGCCCGCAGGCAGAAGCGTTGTGACGCATATACCGATGTTGCCAGGGCAAGATCGGCTGGTCCTCGCGCTGCTCGAAAATTGGCTCCTCGACCAGTTCAGCGATGAGGTTAAAAAGCATCGGGCCTGCACGTGGATCGCAGGCCCGATGGAGTGGTGAGGAGGTTATTTCTGAGACTGCTTGCCGAAGCGAAGCACAAGACCGGCGTTGACGCCTGCATTGTTCTGGAGCTTGCTGCCGAAGGTCGTGCCGACGTAGGTCGGCGTGACGCGGAAGGCGAGGTTGGGGTAGAAGTTGTAGTCGTAGCTGACACCCACCGAGAAGACCGGCTTATTCGAGGTCGGCCACATACCGAGCAGGGGAGCGGGGATCGCCTTCGATCCGCCGTCGAAGTTGCCGAGAGCGTATCCGCCCATGGCCTGCACGCTGACGGCCTGCTTCTGCTTGGCATAGAGGCGATAGGTGGGGCCGCCGAGGAAGGTGTACTCGGTGATGAGCGGGTTGTAGACGCCGTAGATGTTGTTGCCCACCTTGGCATTGCCGAACGCTCCGCGCACGTCTCCCATGATGCCCAGCTTCTTGTTCAGGAAATAGGTGGTGCTGACGGCCCAGGTGATCTCGTTGTTGCGCTGCAGATACTGGCCTGACTGGAAGCGCAGATAGCCGCCGCCGCCGAAGACCTCCCAGCGCTTGGAGTAGGTCTCCTCGGTCTGCCGCTCGATACGAGCCTTGCGGTTGGCGCTGGATTCACGCTTCGTTCTCTTGATCTGCGCCTGGGCCGGAGCCACGTACGCAACCATCACCAGAGCGACGAGAGCCGCCGCTACACACTTCATCTTCCGTTCCATACCAGACATCAAGCGTTTCCTCTGCTGAATCCTTCTTCGATCTCGTGGCCCAGCTCGTCCGCGGTTTCCGGAGGCTGTAGTGCAGGACCTCTCTTATTAGAACATCCATGGCCCCCGGCGACGTGCCGGAGGCTCGCAGATATTGCCGCAGAGGGAAGCCGTTAGGGGTTCGACGCGCCCGGACCGGACACGTCACCCCCATTCCGGCGAATCAGCGGAGGTTGTAGCTGACCCCGGTGATGAACTGGTAGCTGTTCTTCTGGTAACCGGGGGCGGGATTGTTGAGGAAGTTGTCCGTGGTCGTCACCGTGAGGCTGAGGCGTTTGAAGACCGGCGCGGACAAAATCGCGGAGACGTTCGCGGAGTAGGCGTCGGAGTTGTTGAAGGCAGGGAGGATATTGGCAGTCTGGGTGAAGACGATCTTCCGGGGAAGATTGCGGCGGTAGGCTTCGGAGATGGTGGATCCGATCAGATTCTGATTGGTCACGACGACTGCGGGGTCCTGCGAGAAGAACTTCTGTTTTTCGTAGTGGATGTCGGCCTTGAGGTCGAGCTGCTGGTTCGGTTTCTGGATCGGCGTCCAGCCGAAACCACCGCCGTAGGTCTGCTGCAGGTCAAGACCTTGCGAGAAGTTATGGTCGAAGGCGACCTCGCCGAGGTAGTAGAAGCGTGGCTTGATATATTCGTCGCGCTCGGCGTCGGCGTGCATGATGCTGGTTTTGACGGTGGTGGCGGGTGGAGGGACTTCCTGGGTGAGCTGATCGTAAGTCTCGGTGAAGTTCGCCGTGGTGCGGTTGCGTTTGGGCAGGAAATCGACCATCGGCTGGACGCGGATGAGTGCGATGCCGACGTTGAACGTCGATCCGTTGGAGCTTGAGCGCACGACCGTTGCGCCGCCGGTGATGACCCCGTTCCAACCTTGCAGGATGCCTTGTTTGGCGGCGATATCGTGCTGATAGGCAGCAGCATCGAGGATGTATTCGACATCCTTGACGGGCAGGGTCTCGACGGGCTCGGACTTGACCATGATCGTGAGTTTGCCATCTTCGATGGCGAAAGAACCAGGCACGACGGGTTGCCGGGTGATCGGTGCGTCCTTGCGGAGCACGGCGAAGTTTCCCGCCGCGCGCAGGCCCTTGATCTTGTCGATGGAGACGGTGATGTCGCCAGCCATGTCGCTGTGGAAGGTGACGTTTCCGCCGAGGGCGCGGACGAGCTTTCCGGTCAATTGATCGCCGTTGGTGAAGATGAGGACGTCGGCTGGGGGAGGAGCGGGTTTTTCCTGGGCGATGCAGGCAATGGCGGGGGCGAAGACGAGTGCGGCCAACGCCGCGCGCAATCCAAAAATCCTCATGCTCTAAAAATACCCCGGGTTGGCTTCCCGGTTACGATGGGAGGAGTTGAATTTTCCGAAAGAGGCCTTCCTTGCATCCAGCCGTTCGATTGATTGGCCGTGTACTTCGCCTGGTGGGTATTTCGAGTCCTGAAGATAATGCGCCTCAAAATCGGACGAAGGCAGATCCACCTTCGTGGCGGGACCGTTCCCATGCGACAGAAGAGCCGAAAAGCATCCTCCCGGTCGAACCGCCTGCCCGCTGAACGGGTTGAGCGACGTCCCCAGATAGCCTGAATCCATCGGAAATTCCCGGCAAAAAGCCAATAAAAACAGAGACTTAGGCGGACCAAAGTGGTCCGACCATGTTATGTGCAACTTTTTGTTGCCAATTGTCCAATCGTGCGCTTAGTATCCGTTTCGCACTCGGTAAAGTTCGTGTTTTTTCAAGCGGATATGCCGGGGGCTTTCACGTACGACATAGCTCAACGATCGAAAACATTTTCCGCTTGGCTCGAAATGGTGCCAATGCGTTGGAGTTGGAGCGAACAACATGGCATGGTACGCCTACTGTATTGCGGAACGGCAAGCTTTTCCCGAGCTCTGCCGGCACCGTCGTCCAATGCCCCTGACCGGGGTATCTGGTCTCTTCGGCAATCAAACGTTTCTTTTCCCTGCCAGTGAACTCGCCGTCATCGTCTCTGAACACTCTGACGAAGAGATTGCTGCAATGGATAGCAAGATGGCTCGCGATCATGCTCGTGTGGTTGCGGATTGTTTCAAACACTCCACCGTTCTCCCTTTCCGTTTCGGTACGACCTTTGCGGACGACGATTCGCTTCGCCGGTCGGTCCGCTCCAATCAGCGCCACTTCCTCGCCAACGTCGAGCGTCTGCGCGGCAAGGCCGAGATGCACCTGAAGGTTCTGGTGGACGATACCTGCCCTGGCAACTCGGCACGCGATATGACGGTTGGCCAGCAGTATCTGACCAGTCTGCGTGAATCCGCCAGCCGCCAGCGTGAACGGCAGTCCAAGGCGCGCGCGCTGTCGATCCAGATGCATCGCATGTTCCTTCCGCTTGCGGAAGAGATTACGTGCAAGCGGATGGAGTCGGGCAAGATGCTGCTCGATATCGCTCACCTGATCGACAACAAGACGGTCGAGCGGTACCAGAACAAATACTCGTCGGCAACGCTTCAACTGAAGGAATGCAGCATGCAGCTTTCGGGTCCCTGGCCCCCGTATCACTTCGTGCATCGCTCGAGCGCCACCGCTCAGCATCACGCTTAAGCCTAAGTCTTGACGCCACACCATCATGCCCGCCGCAGCGACAAAAAATAAAGTCGCGCGGCGGGCAACCTTCATGCGATAAAAATGCGGACTACCTTTGCATCTACGTCCGCATCGGACTTTCCAGTGGCACAGTTGGTGGGCGCTCATTTCTCGCTCAATCCATCATCTGAGGCCTGTACGAGGAGAGCGATGATTACGCAGAAGATGACCACCGGACGTGCAATGTCCACCCTTATGCTGTGCGGCCTGATGTGTGCCGGCAGCGCATTTGCCCAGGAACAAAACCCCACCGCCGCCCCCGGACCGATCGTCGAGAAAGACGGCATTTTCCTGTATCGCGTGAAGGTTGTGCAGCGCGATCTGGATGCAGTGAACTACCTGCACCGCAGCGGCTCGACCGAGATCGGTTTCGAGGGCACGGATCTTCTGCCGAACGCGAAGGGCGAGGCGAAGGTCACGAGCGAGCGTGGCGGCATCACGATCGATGCCAAGTTCGAAGGTCTTACGCCGGCAAACGGCTTTGGCCGTGAGTACCTGACCTATGTGCTGTGGGCCATTTCGGCCGATGGCCGTCCCCAGAATCTCGGTGAAGTTCTGCCGGCGGGCACGAAGAACAACATTCACGTGACAACGGCGCTGCAGTCGTTCGGCATGATCGTGACGGCGGAGCCCTATTACGCGGTGGCCCAGCCGAGCGATGTGATCGTACTGAAGAATGTGATCCGTCCCAACAAGACGTCGGGTGAGCTGCAGAAGGTCAATGCGCACTTCGCCTTGCTGCCGCGCGGTGCCTACGCGAACACGGACGGTTCGAAGTCGATCTCCGACCCGATCACGCGCAATGAACGCTCTCCGCTGGAGCTCTACCAGGCTCACAATGCGGTTGCGATTGCGATGAATACGGGAGCGGACAAATACGCGTCGGACATCATGAAGGAGGCGATGCTCGATCTGAAGAACGCCGACGACATCGATTCCAACAAGAAGGGCGATCGCAAGATGGAGATCACCTTTGCGCGTCAGGCTGTGCAGCGCGCTGAAGACGCTCGCATCCTGACCCTGCGTAAGCAGGCCGCGGAGCGCCAGCAGCAGACCGAGATGGCGAAGAATCAGGCGCAGGCCGATGCTGCCGCCGCTGCGGCTGCGGCTCAGCAGTCACAGATGGAAGCAGCGCAGGCTGCTGCGGCGAAGGCTCGTGCGGATGCAGAACGCGAGAGGGCCGAAGCCGATGCAGCTCGTGCCCGTGCCCAGGCTGCTGAGGCCAACAAGAGCGCGCAGGATGCGAATGCGGTCCGCGAGAAGCTGCGCGGTCAGTTGAACAGCGTGTTGCAGACGTCGGAGTCCGCGCGTGGTCTGATCGTGAATATGTCGGATGTGCTGTTCGATACCGGCAAGTACACACTGAAGCAGAACACGCAGATCTCGCTGGCGAAGGTTGCGGGTATCCTGCAGGCTTACCCGGGTCTGAAGCTGCAGGTTGAGGGCTATACGGACTCGGTTGGCTCAGACGAGCTGAACCAGAAGCTGTCGGAGAACCGTGCGGGTGCCGTCAAGGACTTCCTGGTCACCCAGGGCGTCTCCATCAACAACATCACGGCGGCGGGCTATGGCAAGTCGAAGCCGGTGGCTGATAACGGTACTGCGGCTGGACGTCAGCAGAACCGTCGCGTGCAGCTTGTTGTTTCGGGCGACGCGATTGGTATCACGGCGAGCGAACCTCAGTAATAGAATGAAAGTTGAGCCGGCAAAAGCCGCCTTTCGGGGCGGCTTTGCTGTTTCTGCATCACCTTCAAACAATTCAAAACCAAGGAAAACACATGCCTTCGATTCGCGATCGCGTTGCGTTTATTACCGGAGCCAGCTCCGGAATTGGCCGGGCTACCGCCCTGGCGTTTGCTGCTGAAGGGACGAAGCTTCTGCTGTGTGCACGGCGCGCCGACAAGCTGGAGGAGCTGGCGACGGAGATTGCCTCGACCCATGGGGTCGCGGTTCACACCTTTTCGCTGGACGTGCAGGATCGTCTTGCAGTGAACGCGGCGATCGAGGGGCTTCCGGAGGAGTGGCGGAAGATCGATATTCTGGTCAATAACGCAGGTTTGAGCCGCGGTCTCGCGAAGGTTTACGAGGACGACTCTCAGAACTGGGACGAGATGATCGACACCAACATGAAGGGCTTGCTCTATGTGACGCGGGCCGTGGTGCCGGGCATGGTGGAGCGCGGACTCGGCCATGTGATCAATCTGGGATCGACGGCGGGTCATATTACCTATGCGAATGGCACCGTCTACTGCGCGACGAAGGCGGCGGAAAAGGCGATCAGCGAGGGTTTGAAGCTGGATTTGATGGGAACACCTGTGCGCGTGACATCGGTCGATCCGGGCATGGTGGAGACGGCATTCAGCGAGGTACGATTCCGTGGGGATACGGAGCGGGCGGCTAAGATTTATCAAAACATTACGCCGCTGATTCCTGAGGATGTGGCGGATACGATCGTTTGGGCTGCTACGCGCCCGGCTCGGGTGAATATCCACACGATCGTGATGACGACGATCGACCAGGGGAATTCACTGGTGTTCCACCGGCGAGGCTAAGCTGAGACCGGATCTCACGCCGTGAAAGTGCACCGATTTCGGTGCACTTTTTCTTTTGGTCCGTATCGTGGCGTTCTAAGGGACTTATGCGTGGGCGATGCAAAAAACTCAAGGTTTCACCACGCACATTTTTGACCGTAAAACGTGGGAATTTGTATGGATAACGTGGACAGCGGACCACACAAAGCGCAAGAGAACGATCCGCGCACTTTGTTCGTGTGGGGCGGACGCCGAGTAGGAGGTGCTTCCATGCCCCGGCCTCGAGACATGGGTCACCCGGCTTTGCGGCGGGCGAGTGCCTAGAGGTGGATCGTCCAGCCCAGCTCGGCGAGCTTCTCTTCGATATCGGCCAGGGCGTTTTCCAGTGCTGAGCGGCGGTGCGGGTTTGAGGTGCGCTCGGAGAGGACGCGCTCGCGCTGGAGCTCGAGGGCCTGGCGGAGGCGTTTCTTCTCGGCTTCGGAGCGGGCCAGTGCGGCCTTGTCTGAAGCTGCATTCGGGGCGGTGCCGGCGGGCTTTGTTTCGCCGGCCAAGGATTGCTGTTCTTCCACGGATTTGCTCTCCCATCCACGCGACATAGCAACATTCTACGCCCGGAGACTTTTCCCGGCGACCATGCGTCCACTGGGACACCGCCCGTTCCGGCTCTCCGGTAAAATGGTCAGCACCGCCGCGTCTCGATCAACCTCGCCCTGAGCATGTGCCGAACGAGCGCGTACGGCAGAGTACTTTGAACAGCAGCAACCTCCTACGCAAGGGAAGAAGAAGCTCATGTGGATCGTACGTCTCGCGCTGCGCCGGCCCTACACCTTTGTGGTGATGAGCCTGCTGATCGCCATCCTGGGTGTCATCAGCATGGAGACGATGTCGACGGATATCTTTCCGACGATCGATATTCCGGTGGTCAGCATCATCTGGACGTATAACGGGACGTCTCCGGATGAGATGGAGAAACGTTTCACGACGATCAGCGAGCGGTCGATGACGACGGCCGTGAACGACATCGAGCATATCGAGTCGCAGTCGATCAGCGGAACGTCGATCATCAAGGTGTTCTTCCAGCCGGGCGCGAAGATCGAGGCCGCGGTGGCGCAGGTGACGGCGGTCAACCAGACGATTCTGCGTGCGATGCCTCCGGGGACGACGCCTCCGTTCATCCTGCAGTTCTCGGCATCGAACGTACCGATCCTGCAGGCGGTGTTGTCGAGCGATTCGCTGTCGGAGTCGGACCTGTATGACCTGGGCATCAACTTTGTGCGGACGCAGCTTGCGACGGTGCAAGGGGCGCAGGTGCCTTCTCCGTATGGCGGCAAGGCGCGTCAGATCCTGGTGGATCTGGACCTTGGGCAGATCTATGCGAAGGGACTTTCGCCGACCGATATCGTGAACGCGTTGACGGCGCAGAACCTGATGCTGCCTGCCGGCAATGCGAAGGTGGGAACGACCGACTACATTGTGCGGACGAACGCCAGCCCGCAGGTGTTGGCGCAGTTGAACGACATTCCGATCAAGAGCGTGAACGGTGCCGTGGTGTATATGCGCGATGTGGCGCAGGTGCATGAAGGCTTCGCGGTGCAGCAGAATATCGTGCGCATCAACGGCAAGCGCGCGGCGCTGCTGACGATTCTGAAGGCGGCATCGGCGTCGACGCTGGACATCGTCAAGCGCGTGAAGCTTGCACTGCCCCTGATCCAGAGAGGTCTGCCGTCGGCGCTCAAGATTACGCTGCTCTTCGATCAGTCGGTGTTTGTGCGTGCCGCGTTGCAGGGTGTGGTGAAGGAAGCGGCGATTGCCGCGAGCCTGACGGCACTGATGATCCTGCTCTTCCTGGGGAGCTGGCGCTCGACGGTGATTGTGGCGATCTCGATTCCGTTGTCGATTCTTACCTCGATCATCATCCTGAAGCTGCTGGGTCAGACGCTGAATACGATGACGCTGGGCGGGCTTGGGCTGGCGGTCGGCATCCTGGTGGATGACGCGACGGTGGAGATCGAGAACATCCATCGCAACCTGGCGCAGGGCAAGGAGATCGAACCGGCGATTCTGGATGGAGCGGAGCAGATCGCGGTTCCGGCGTTCGTTTCGACGCTGGCGATCTGCATTGTGTTTGTGCCGGTCGTGTTCCTTTCGGGAGCGGCGAAGAGCTTGTTTACACCGCTGGGCATGTCGGTGGTGTTCGCGATGCTGGCCTCGTATCTGCTCTCGCGTACGCTGGTGCCGACGATGGTGAAGTTCCTGCTGGCGAGCGAAGTGGCGATGTACCAGGACCACGATGCACCGGCCGATGAGAACGCGCATGCGCACCATGAGCACTCGGCCGCTGCGGCTCACGCGAGCATCATCTGGCGTATTCACTTCCGCTTCAATGCGCAGTTCGAGCGGCTGCGTGCCTTCTACCGGCGCATTCTGCTGTGGTTTCTGCGGCATGCGGGATTCGCGCTGGGATGCTTTGCGTTGTTCGCGGTGCTGTCGGCTTGTTTGATTCCGTTCATTGGGCAGGACTTCTTTCCGCAGGTCGATGCGGGTACGTTCCGGCTGCATGTGCGCGCGGCACCGGGGACGCGTATCGAAGAGGTCGAGCAATTGTTTGTGAAGGTCGAGGCGACGATCCGGCAGGAGATTCCGGCGAACGAGCTGAACATGGTGCTGGACGATATCGGCGTGCCCAATGGAAGCTTCAACCTGGCCTTCGGCGATGGTTCGCTGACCGATGTGCAGGATGGCGAGATCCTGGTGTCGCTGAAGGAGGATCATCATCCGACCGAGGCCTACCGGCAGCGTCTGCGCAAGGTGCTGCACCAGCAATATCCGGATACGATCTTCTACTTCCAGGCGTCGGATATCGTGAACCAGATTCTGAACTTCGGCCTGCCCGCGCCGATCGACATCCAGATCAGCGGACGTGCGTTCGAGAAGAATTATGCGCTTGCCGAGCAGATCCGGCATGCGGTGATGGCTGTTCCGGGCGCGGTGGACGTACACATCAACCAGGTGCTGTATGCTCCGGAGCTGCGCGTGAACGTGGACCGTGTGCGCGCGCAGACGACGGGGCTGACGCAGTCCAGCGTGGCGAATTCGATGCTGTTTGCGCTGTCGGGTTCGGGGCAGGCTTCGCCGAACTTCTGGCTGAATCCGCAGAACGGCGTGAGCTACAACGTCGTGGTGCAGGCTCCCCAGTACACCATCAACTCGGTGGCTTCGCTGAATGCGATTCCGGTCGCGGCGGCCAGGACGAACCCCGATCCGACTGCGACGCCGACCTCGCCGCAGGTGGTCAGCGACGTGGCGCAGGTGCAGCATGTGACGAGCCCTTCGGTCACGAACCACTACAACGTGCAGCCGGTGTTCGATGTCTTTGTGAACACGCAGGGGCGCGATCTGGGCGGGGTCTCGACGGATGTGGACCGTATCGTCGAGCACTACAGGAAGAGCCTTAGCCCGGGCGCTTCGCTTTCGGTGCGCGGCCAGGTTTCGAGCATGCACGAGTCGTTCACGGGGCTTGGCCTGGGCATGATCTTCGCGGTGGTTCTGGTGTATCTGCTGATGGTGGTGAACTTCCAGAGCTGGCTCGATCCGTTCATCATTCTGACGGCGTTGCCGGGCGCTGCGTGCGGGATTCTCTGGATGCTTTATCTTTCGGGCACGACGTTCTCGGTGCCTTCACTGATGGGCGCGATCATGACGGTAGGCGTGGCCACGGCGAACTCGATCCTGATGGTGACGTTTGCGAATGACCAGAGGGCCGCGGGGATGAGCGCCTTCGATGCCGCTGCCTCTGCCGGAGCCACGCGTCTGCGTCCTGTCCTGATGACGGCGCTGGCGATGATCATCGGCATGCTGCCCATGTCGCTGGGCATGGGCGAGGGCGGTGAGCAGAATGCACCGCTGGGACGCGCCGTGATCGGTGGATTGCTGGTCGCGACGGTGACCACGCTTTTGATTGTGCCTATTATCTACAGCCGCCTGCGCAAGGATCATCCGCTTGCGCCCCAGGATGCGTCTGAGGGCGCATCCCCCGAACCTGAGACGATACAAGCGCTCACCTAAAGCAGCCATGGACGTGAAAGCCTTATGACGCAAGCCGCACTGGAGTCTCGACCAAGCCGTTCCCCGTATGCCGCCGCCGTGGCGTTCTTTCTTTTGTTGATCGTTGTGGGCGTGGTGGCGCTGCTGCCGAAGCTGCGTCATCGCGACGACCTGAAGGCGGAGGCGGTTGTGGCCTCCGGTCCGCCGGTGGTGTTGGCGACGAAGCTGGAAACGGGGGATCGGAACTCGAAGATTGAGCTGCCCGCGTCGATCCAGGCGTTTGAGCAGACGACGATCTTTGCGCGTACGTCGGGCTACATCAAGGCGCGGTATGTGGACATCGGCGACCATGTTCGCAAGGGGCAGTTGCTGGCGGAGATTGAAGACCCGCAGACCGCGCAGAGCCTGCTGCAGGCGAAGGCGACGCTGGCCCAGGCGAAGGCGCAGTTGCTGCAGGCGCAGGCGAACGCGGAGCTTTCTACCGTGACCAACCAGAGGTGGCAGTCGCTGCAGAAGCAGGGCGTCGTTTCGCAGCAGGATACGGACCAGAAGAGGGCGCAGTCGTCTGCCGATCAGGCTCTGATTGCCGCGGATAAGGCCAACATCGCGGCGGCGGAGGCGAACGTCGTTTCGCTGGAGCAGCAGGCTTCGTTTTCGCGTGTGACCGCACCGTTCAACGGCGTGGTGCTGACGCGTTCGATCGATCGCGGATCGCTGATCTCGACGGGCAGCCAGAACTCCGTGCAGCAGATGTTTACGATTGCACAGTCGGATACGGTGCGGGTGTTCGCGAATGTTCCGCAGACGGCGTCCGTGGGGCTGCACCAGGGGCAGGCGGCGCAGGTTTCGATTCGCGAGATTCCGGGCACGACATTTCCCGGGACGATTACGCGGACGAGTTCGAGCCTCGATCCTTCGACGCGTACGTTGTTGGTGGAGGTGGATCTGAAGAACGATGGGCGGATTCTGCCTGGGATGTATGCGACGGTGCTGTACGATCTGCCTCCGACGGGCACCGCACCGGTGATGCTGCCGGCGAATGCGCTGGTGATTCGTTCGGCTGGGCCGCAGGCTGTGGTGATCGATGAGACTAACGTCGCGCATTTCCGTTCGCTGGTGCTGGGGCGCGATATCGGTTCGGCGACCGAGGTGCTGAAGGGTCTGAAGGCGGGCGACGTCGTGGCGCTGAGCCCCGGCGACGAGGTTACCGAAGGTGCGAAGGTGCAGCCGTCGATGCAGAAGACAGGCGCGCCGCAGTAGGGGCACGACGGAGCGGGAAAATTGCCTATAATCGAGCGTGCGGCAGGGATGTAGCCGCTGAAGGGAATAGACCTCGTGATTGTTGAGATAACGGGCCTCCGCAAGATCTACGAGGGCAAACAGAAGGTGGTTGCGGTTGACGGGATTGACCTGAACGTCGGGGCTGGAGAGCTGTTTGGGCTGCTTGGTCCGAACGGCGCCGGCAAGACGACCACCATCAGCATCTGCACCACGCGCGCGCTTCCGAGCGCGGGGCGGGTGTTGATCGCGGGCGTGGACGTGGTGGCACATGCCGCGGCGGCGCGCTGCCATATCGGTGTGGTGCCGCAGTACAACACGCTGGACCGCGCCTGCACGATCTTCGAGAATATTCATTTTCACTGTCTTTACTTCGGCTTCTCGCGCGCCGATGCTACGGCGCGGACGCAGCAGTTGCTGGCGCAGTTTCACCTGACGGAGCGGGCCGGGGCGTATCCGCAGCAGCTCTCGGGTGGACTGGCGCAGCGGGTGCAGATTGCGCGGGCGATTGCACACCGGCCCAAGGTGCTGTTCCTCGATGAGCCCTCGGCAGGTCTGGATCCGCAGAGCCGCATTGCAATGTGGGAGGCGGTGCGTGGGCTGCGGGAAGAGGGCATTACCGTGGTGCTGACGACGCACTACATGGAAGAGGCGGATGAGCTCTGCGACCGCGTCGCGATCATCGACCATGGCAGAATTCTGGTGCAGGACACGCCCGCGGCGCTGAAGGCTTCGGTGGGGGCGCAGAAGCTGTATGAGCTGGATCTGCATGACCGGGAGAAGACGCCGCTTCTGCTGGCGCGGCTCTCGGGGTTGAACGGCGTGGCTTCGGCCGAGCAGACGCCGAAGGGCGTACGGGTGCTGGCGCACAATGTGGATGGGCTCTTGTCGGAGGTGGTGGAGGCTGCGAACCCTTATGGGCTGCGGGATCTTTCGATCACCGAGACGAGCCTGGAGACGGTGTTCATCCGGCTTACGGGGCGGGATCTGCGGGAGTAGCCGCGAACGGGATCAAGGGTCTAGTTCTTTTGGCTGAGGACGAATTGCAGGCCGCCGACGAAGGCTCGGCCCTGCATGCGGATGCCGCTGATCTCCTGGTAGCCGGTGTTGGTGAGGTTGGTCATTTGCAGGTAGGGCCGGACGCGGCCGGTGGAGCGGGCGGCGGAGAGGTCCAGCGTGGCGTAAGCGGTGCGCTGGTAGCGCTGGGCGGCGGCTACGCGCATGCGGAGGTCCACCTGCCTCAGGGAGGCGATCCACTCGGCGTTGGCGTTGTGGGTGGGGTAGTTGAAGAGATAGCGCGACTGCAGGCCGGCGAGGGCGCTTTGGGCTCCAGTGATGCCGGTGTAGGAGAGGCGCAGGCGCTGGGTGTGGGTGATCTGGGTTTGCAGGGAGATCTCGGCTCCGGTGAGGTCGACGCTGGTGAGGTTCTGGGCCTGGTAGGGGCCTGTTGCGCCGGAGCGGACGTAGTCGATGGCGTTCGACTGGCGGGAGGTGAAGCCGGTGGCGGTGAGGGTGAGTGACGGGCGGGCAAACCAGGTAAGGCCGCCGTCGTAGCTCCATGCGCTTTCGGGTTTCAGGTTGGGATTGGCGATGGTGGTGGGGTCGTTGTAGTACTTGTCGACGTAGGTGGGCAGGCGGAAGCCGTAGCCTGCGGAGGCGCTGGCGCGGAGGGCCGGCGTGATGGAGAAGGCTCCGCTGAAGCCGGGGGAGCTGACTACGCCGTAGCCGCCGATGACCTCTTCGCGAAGGCCCGCGGAGAAGGTGGCGCGGCGGCTGCGGAGGTCGAGGTCGGCGTAGCCCGCGCTGCGGTTGCGTCCGTGCTGACCGAGGCTGTTGGAGTTGATCTGGTCGAGGTTGTTGTCGAGGCCGTAGAGGACGGTGGTGTGCTGGCCGATGGTGTCCTTGCGGCGAAGGACGGCCTGCCAGCTCTCGTCGATGTGGTTGTTCTCGTAGAGGGCCGGGTTGGAGCGGAAGAGGACGAACTCGTCGGTGTGGCGGCGGTAGGCTACGGCGACGGAGGTCTTTTCGGTGAAGGACTGGGTGAGGCCGGCGAACCATCCCTTGGTGCGCTCGTAGGAGGGGTAGGCGCCGTAGAACTGGTTGGCTCCGAAGGCGCGGTCGCTGACGGCGAGGAGGAGGTCGCTCTGGCCAAGGGCGGAGGTCAGGCCGGTCTCGCTGGCGACGCTTTCGCTGCGGTAGTCGCGGTCGGGGATGAAGCCGGTGGAGAAGTCGCGGGCGGCGCTGAGGACCTCGGTGGCGCGGGCGCGGACTCCGGAGGCGACGAAGCTTTGCTGGTTGATGCCGTAGCTGCCGTAGGCGGCGGTGGCGCGCAGGGAGCTTTGCGTGGGGCGGATGGTACGGATGTCGACGGTGCCGGCGATGGCGTCGGAGCCGTAGAGGGTGGAGCCCGCGCCGTGCAGGATGTCGAGGGTGCCGAGGGCGTTGAGGGGGATGGGGATGTCGAGGGTGAAGTGCGAGGTTTCGGCGTCGTTCATGCGGAGGCCGTTGACGGTGACGAGAGTCTGCTCGAAGGTGCTGCCGCGGACGGAGAGGTCGGACTGGACGCCCATGGGGCCGCGCATCTGGATGTCGACGGAGGAGTCGGTGCGGAGGGCGTCGGCGAGGGAGGGCACGAGGTTGGGGGTGGCCTCGAGGTCGATGCTCGTGACGGAGCGGGAGGACTGTCCGGCGATGACGGGCTCGGCCTGGCCGACGACGGTGACGGTCTCCTGGGTGGAGGTCTTTGCCGGAGCGTTCTGCTGCGCGTGCGCGTAGAGCGCAGGGAGGAGAAGTACGATTGCCTTGAGGCGCATCGGTCCAGTGTAACGTCTTGGGGTGCGCTACCATGGTGGTGTATGACGACTGCGACGCTTCCCTCCCGCGCTCCTGCCTCGAACACCACGCAGTACGCGCGCGCCTTCATTGGGCTCTTTCTGCGCGATGCCTATGTGCTGCGGCGTGAGCTGTTTCCGTTCGTCATCCGTGTGTGCATGAACCCGCTGCTTTTCCTGTTCGTGTTCACGTACGTGATGCCGCACATGACGGGCGGCGCGTCGATGAATCCGACGGCGGCGATGGCCGGACGCGACTTTCCAACGGTGCTTCTGCCGGGGTTGATGGCCGTGGCGATCATGTTCTCGGGCATTGCGGCGGTGGCTCTGCCGCTGGCGCAGGAGTTCGGAATTACCCGGGAGATCGACGACCGTGTGATGTGTCCGCTGCCGGTGGCGGCGGTGGCGATGGAGAAGATCTGTTTCTCGGCGGTGCAGTCGGTGATCGCGGCAGCCATTGTGTTTCCGCTGGCGACGTATGTGCCGGCGACACGGCCCTCGACGCATATTGCGAGCTGGCCGTTTCTGATCCTGGTGGTGTGTTTGGCTTCGCTGGTGGCCGGTGCGCTTGGGCTTGTGATCGGGACGAGCGTCAAGCCGCAGCAGATCGGGTTGATCTTCGGCGTGGTCGTGATTCCGATTACGTTTCTGGGTTGCGTGTACTATCCGTGGGCTGCGTTGAAGCCGATTCCGGCGTTGCAGTTCGGGGTGTTGATCAATCCCATCGTCTATATGAGTGAAGGATTGCGGGCCGCGCTGACGGCCACACCGCATATGCATCCGGCCATCATCATCGGGATGCTGCTCTTCTTTCTGGTTCTGCTGACGTATCTGGGGATTCGCGGGTTTTTGCGGCGGGTGATCGGGTAGGGAATATCTGTCGCGGCGGATGGTTTTGAGGCGCAAAACCCAGGCCTCAGATGCGAGACCTGGGGCACCCGATTTGATGGTTATGGGGAGAGCTTGGCGGCGAGGTCACCGGCGATTTGTTTGCCGTGGAAGCGGCCGTTCTCGATGAAGATCTCGTTGGTGCGTTCGCCCGCGACGATGACCCCCGCCAGATAGATTCCGGGTACGTTGCTCTCGAGCGTGGCGGGATTGCACACGGGGCAGCGGTCGTTCGCCTCGTCGAGCTTGACGCCGAGGCCCTCGAGGAACGAGAAGTCCGGATGATAGCCGGTGAGGGCGAAGACGAAGTCGTTGGGGATGGTCTTTTCGCCTTCGGGGGTGGAGAGCGTCACGGACTCCTCGGTGATCGAGGTGACGTTGGAGTGGAAGTAGGCGGCGATCTCGCCGTTCTTCACGCGATTGTTGAAGTCGGGCAGGATCCAGTACTTCACATGCCGGTGCATCTCCGCGCCGCGATGGACGAGGGTCACCTTCGCTCCGTGACGCCATAGGTCGAGCGCGGCGATGGCGGCGGAGTTCTTCCCGCCGATGACCAGCACCTCCAGCCCGTAGAACGGGTGCGGCTCGTTGTAGTAATGATGCACCTTGTTGAGGTCTTCGCCGGGGATGCCGAGGTAGTTGGGCAGGTCGTAGTATCCGGTGGCGACGACGAGCTTGCGGGCGTGGTGCTCGATGAGGCGGCCGAAGCGGTCTTTCGTATGAACGACGAAGGCTCCGTCGCTGCCGGTGACGTTTTCTACGGTCTGGTAGGGGCGCACGTCGAGGGAGTAGTGTTCGGCCACCTTGCGGTAGTACTCGAGGGCCTCGGAGCGGGTGGGCTTCTGGTTGGGGCTGGAGAAGGGCATGTCGCCGATCTCGAGGAGCTCCGGCGTGGTGAAGAAGGTCATGTGCGCGGGGTAGTGGAAGAGCGAGTTGCAGAGGCAGCCCTTGTCGACCAGCACCGCCTTCAAGCCGGCGCGCTGCGCCTCAATGGCACAGGCCATGCCGGTGGGGCCGGCTCCGATGACTAGCACGTCAAAGATCATGGTTCGATTCTACAAGCCGTGTGTCCTGCCGGACGGGCCCGGTGTGCGCGGGGCTGTCACGAGGCCTGCGGCAGGGTCTTCGTGACTTTGTATACCTGCCGTGGCGGGATCGAGTCGTGCGGGCCGCGCGCTGCTCGGTAGGGGACTACGCGTTGGGATCGACCAGCTTGTGGCTAATGGCGAAGAGGGCGAGTTCGAGACGCGTGGAGACGCCGGTCTTGTCGAAGATGTTCGACAGGTGGCGCTTTACCGTCTCTTCCGAGATCGTGTATTGCTTCGCGATGTCCTTGTTCGAGCAGCCCTCGACGATGCAGGTGACGACTTCGAGTTCGCGCGGGGTGAGGCCGTAGGTCTTCTTTTCGGGGACCGCGGCGGCCTTCTGCATCAGCTCGTGGAGAGCCTTGAGGAGGTTCACGACGCGCTCGCCGCCAATCCAGTAGTCGCCGCTGAGGACAGCGCGGAGGGATTGCGAGAGGTCTCCGGCGACCGAGTCTTTCAGGACGATGCCGCGTGCGCCGATCTGGAGTGCCTCGATGATCTGCTGGGTGGAGATGGTGCTGGTCAGCAGGATGATCTTGACGCGGGGGCTGCGGCTCATGATGGCGCGCATGGCCTCGAGGCCGGGGAGCCGGGGCATCTGCAGATCGAGCAGAAGGATGTCGGGTTCGAGCTCGAGAACCTGGGTGATGGCGACGTCGCCGTCCTCGGCCTCGCCGACGACCTCGAACCCCGCCTCGTTCATGAGCATGTTCTTGACGCCGAACCGAACGACGGGGTGGTCATCCGCCACGACGATGCGGATCGTTGGGGCGGAGTGGATCGGCGGCTCTGCTCTCTTCGCGACCTGCTTCGTTGCCATGCGGCTCCTAGCTTCAGATAGTAGTTTCAAGGATACGCCGAAGCCGGACAGTCGCATCGGTGAATCGGCTGCGGATGTTGTCGATTTCGCTACCATCCCCCGCCAGGCCCTGGGTTTCCATCTTCCCTGCAAGCTCTCGCAGTTCGAGCGCGCCGAGCATGCCGCATCCTCCCTTGATGGTGTGGGCCTCGCGCCGGTAGAGCGCGTCGTCGCTGGTTGCGACCGCCTCGGCCATGCGGGACAGACGCTTCTGGGCGTCGGCGAGACAGAAGTCGAACATCTCGATAACCTGCCGGTGCGTCATGGCGGTGCGGAGGCTGGCGTAGGTGGTTTTGTCGAGGGCCACGGTTTCGGTGTGTTGCGCGGCGGCGCACTTATGGGCGAGCAGGGCTTCGAGGTCGGCGACGGAGAAGGGCTTCAAGAGGAAGCCGTCGTAGTGGGCGCGTTTGTGGGGCGGTACTTCGCTGCCGCTCATGGCGATCAGCCGGACGTGGGGGCCGTAGACGACGCGCAGGCGCTCACCGAGCGGGTCTCCGCAGAGGCCGGGCATCTGCATGTCGGTGAGGATGATGTCTGTTGGGACGAGATCCGCCAGTGCCTCGTCGCCCGAGGCGGCGGCCGTGGTGGCGTAGCCGTCGGAGTCGAGCAGCATGATGAGGATCTCGCGGCTCAGTTCGTCGTCGTCGATGACCAGGATGCGTTGCACAGGCCCCAGACTATCAGGGTGTAAAGACGATAGAGTATTGCCCATGATGGTTGTGTGCCGGGAGACGACGGGATGATGCTTCTGCTGTCGCTTCTTCTGTGGCAGACGATGAGCGACCCGACGGTTCCGGAATCGCTGCGTCATGAGCGTCCGGTGCTGGTCCAAAGCAGTGGACAGGCCAGCGGACAGGCCTGCGCGGTCATCGATCCCGCCATCTTTTCGCATGCCGCGCCCTCGCTGCGCGACCTGAGGCTGTTTGCCGCGGGGCGCGAGATTCCTTATGCCATCACGCTGAGCCAGGCGGCGCAGGAGGAGGATGATCGCGCGACGGTGTTGCATTTGCGGCGGGTGGAGGGAGGGGTGGCCTTCGACCTGGAGATGCCGGATCGTCCTTATACCGAGGTGCGGCTGGAGCTGGGCGGGAAGGACTATACCGTTGCGGCGAAGGTTTGGGGGGCGAATACGCCGGATACGGAGGGTCGGGAGCTGGGGTCGTACACGCTCTTCGATATGACGGCGGAGCGGCTATCGCGGCAGACGACGATCTCGCTGGCGGAGAGCCAGTTTCGATATCTGCATGTGGTGCTGACGACGGCGGGGGCGATGCCTTCGGTGCTGGGCGCGGAGATTCCGCCAAGCCGCGAGGCGCAGACGGTCTATACGACGGTGGCGAAGAGCGTTGCGCTCACGAAGCGTGGGACGGACTCGGTGGCGGTGTTCCGGCTGCCGGCACGGGTTCCGGTGGAGCGGATCGTGGTGGTGATGGATGCGGGGTTGAGGGAGAGCTTCAGCCGGCATGTGCGGGTGACGGCCCGCTCGGACGCGACGGGAAGCGCGACGGAGACGATCGAAGGGGAGATTGCCCGGGTGTCGAAGGGCGAGCGGAAGCTGGATGCGATGAGCTTTCCGGCGGCTCTGGGGGCGAACCTTCAGGGGGATGCGACGGTGGAGGTGGCGGTGGAGAATGGCGATCAGGCGATCCTGCCGATCGCGTCGATTCAGATGGAGATGCGGCGGAGAGAGCTTTGTTTCGACGCGTTTGGGGGCGCTCCGATGCTGCTGTATGGGGGGGATCTGCCGGGTCCGAGCTATGGATATGCGCAGAGCTTTGTGCCTGCGGAGCATCCTCTGAAGGCGCGGTTTGGGCTGGAGCGGCCGAATCCGCAGTTTCGGACGCTGGTGGATGAGAGACCGTTCTGGGCGCGGAACGGGGAGTGGCTTTGGATGGGGCTGGTGCTGATGATCGGGGTGGTGGGGACGCTGGGAATCCGGTATGCGCAGCGGGGGAGATGGTAAGCACTCCCCCCGTTTATCGATCTAAAGTATTCCGTAATAGGCCTTTAACGCTGGATTTGCCGGAGTTTGGCATCTGCCGTGCGTTTCCGTTTTTCGACTTTTCAGGCTCCAAGCGGCTTGACGACACCTGCGGTGTTGCGGGTGATGCCGTAGAGGAGGCGGCCGTCGGCGTCGAGGTGGCGGAGTTCGAGGGCCTTGGGGGTTACGGAGAGGTGACTGAAGCCGTGGACCTGCTGGGCGTACGGGCCGCGGTCGAGGCCGTCGACCTTGAGAACGTAAAGGTCAGCTCCGCCGCCGCCGGAGAGGAAGTGGGTGGTGGGGTGGCCGTCGAGCTCAAGGTGCTGGAGGTCGTGGTCGTGGCCGGCCATGTAGAGGTCAACCTTGTACTTGCGGAAGAGGGGATCCCAATCGCGGATGAGGACGGGGTGGTCGCCGTGGGGTCCGTTGGAGTAGATGGGGTGATGGCCGAGGACGCCGAGGAAGGGTGTGGTGCGGGGCTTCTGGAGCTGGGCCTCGAACCAGCGGAGCTGCTCGGCCTGCTCTTCGGGCTTGAGGGTGAAGTCGTGGCCGTGCTGCCAGGTGCCGTCGGGGCGGGGCATGTTGCTGTCGAGGACGATGAAGTGGATCAGCGGCTTGTGGGCGGGGAAGTCGAAGGTGTACCAGCGGTCGGGGAGGGTCCAGCGGGTGGGTTTGCCGTCGAGTCCTTTGCCGGTGCGCGCGTATTCGAGCTCGGCCTGGACCTTGTTGGTGTCGGCGGGCATGACCTGGTAGTCGTGATTGCCGAGCATGGAGTAGACGGGGCCGGGGAAGGTTTCGGCGGGGTAGAGCTTTTCGAACTGCTCCGTCCAGCGGGGGCATTGGGCACCGCCGGGGAGGTCGCCGTACCAGTTGTCGCCCAGGGCGAAGAGGGCGTCGGGGCGGAGGTTGGCGGTCTGGGCGTAGTGGCGCATGCCGCGGGCGACCATGCCCTGGGCCGCGAAGCCGTGGCCGAACGCGGCGGCATCGGAGCCGGGCTTGTCGAGGTAGCCCCAGTCGCCGAGGATGAGGGCGTGGGCCGCGTGAGGATCGACGGGCGCAGCCGCAAGAGCCTGGAGTGAGGGCATGGAGGCGAGGGCGCTCCAGGCGAAGCTCTGGCGGAGAAAGCGGCGGCGGGAGAGAGGACTCTGCGCGAAGGAGTTTTCCATCGCAACAGCATAGCCGGGATGCATGACGGGAAGGTTATTGCGGGACGCGCGAAGGAGTGGATGCCATGATGCCATGACAAAAGGGTGAGGCTTCGAGGCCTCACCCTTGCGTCGTTTCGTCCGTGTCAGTTACTTCGTCAGAGGCTCCGGGGTGGGAATGCGCGGCAGCATGTCGGGACGTGTGGCCGCGTTGTAGGTGAACCATGCTTCGATCATGGCACCCTGCATCACGTCGTCCTTCTGCACGCGATCGTAGGTGTCGGCGTTGGAGTGGTGGGTACGGGTACCGTACTCGAGGCTATCCTGCATGAAACCGATGCCGTTGAGGCCGATCCACGAGAAGGCGGTCGAATCGGTGCCGCCGGGCGAGAGGGTGGGTCTGAACTCCGCTCCCGAGACCGCGACGATGTGCTGGTCCTTGATCGGCTCGATCCAGGACTTGAAGATCGCCGCCGTCTGCGGGCTGCCTCCGGCCGATACGCCGCGGAATCTGCCCGAGCCGCCGTCGTCGTTGAAGTACACATCGAGCTTGTCGTACTCCGGGGTCTTCTTCATGGTGTCGCGCGGGGCGAAGTGCTGCTGCACGTAGGCGGTGGATCCGAAGACACCTTCCTCTTCGCCGCCCCACAGGGCAATCCGGACGGTGCGGGCCATGGGCTTGTGCAGCGTGGTGAGAATGCGCACGGCCTCCATGGCGACCGAGGATCCGGTGCCGTTGTCGGTGGCTCCGGTGCCGCCCTGCCAGCTATCGAAGTGGCCGCCGAGCATGACGATCTCATCTTTCTTCGTGGTTCCCGGAATCTCCCCGATGACGTTGAAGGCGTTCTGGTCTTCCTTCTGGTACTCCACCTGGACGTCGAAGGTGACTTTGGGCGTGATGTTGTGCTGCAGCAGGCGGACCATGCGGTTGTACTGCTCGGCTGCGATGGCGACCATCGGAGGCGGAATGGGGTCCTTGGGGTTCTCGGAGCCGCCGTAGGTAGAGAAGATGGTGCCGCCGTCGCCGTTGTAGCCGGGCGTCAGCACTACGGCTGGAGCTTCTTCCTTCAGGAAGGCATTGAGCTCGTTGCGCAGAGCCCGGTTGCCGGAGAGAGCCTGCGACGTGGGGGTGAACTCCCAGGTGCCTTCGCCGGGGCGACCGCGTCCGCTGGGGTCGCGATTGGCTTCGGGCGAACCGGGAACGGCGGCTGGGCGGCGACCACCTTCTCCGCCACCGCGTGGGCCGCGTGCGAGGATCTCCTCATCGGTGGGGGAGGGCTGTGCGTCGGCCTTGGTATGGAGGGTCAGGGGAGCGGGGTCGAAGATCAGTACGATCTTGCCCTTGAGCTTGCCATGATACTTGGCGAAGTCTTCCCTGGAGTGGATGGGTGCCCACATCGCGTCGGCAGTGATGGGGCCGTTGGTTCCGGGTGTCCATGCCAGCGGGAAACCGCTGAACGCGGCATAGGCCGGAGTCTCCATGGCACCGTAGAACTTCTTGATCTGCCATCCATAGCCGAACGGCCATTTTTCGAGATGCACGTTCTGGAGACCCCACTCCTTCATCTGCTTCATGGCCCACTCGGCGGCGGCGCGGTGGTTGCGGCTGTTGTTGACGCGCGGGCCGTAGACCTCGGACATGTAGAAGAGGTTTTCCATGACGTGGGAGTCCTGAAAGGCCTCGTGCTTGATCTGTGCGAGGGTAGCCACATCGACTTTGTCCCCAGCAGTCTCCTGCGCGGGCGCGGACGAGAGGAGCAGAAGGGCCGTGGCGGCAACGGCTGCCTGCCTGAAGCGGAGCAGATACATGGAGGTTCTCGCTTTCGAAAGAAGAAATCTGGTTAACAGGAGTGACTTGTTCGAGCAGCACGGTGTGCTGTGGCGGAGATTTTTTGAATTTTGGTAATGGGACAACGCTATCGGATTCGCGTGCGGGACGCAATCGGCCGTGAGGGATCGCGCCCTGCGCTGTGAGAGAGCGGTAGGTTTGTTGCGAACGGGCAGGTTGCGGGGCGGGTTTCGTCCGCTTCTGGTCTCCGGGCTGCTTCTACGGTGAGTGTTTCCACGGGCCCTTTACTTGGTAGCAGCTTCAGTCCCAATTGTTCCTGCAGGGCGGAGAAGACGGACGGGGCATGGGCGCTCTCGTCGCTGGTGGTCTCCTCAGGGCGGAAGTGGAGCGTGATGTCGTAGACGCCGGTCAGTCCGGTTGCATCGTTGACGGGCAACGCGGGGAACCGGCCGATCGGGAGCAAGCCGCGTGTGCCCTGGTCTCAGACGAGAGACCAGGGGCGCCCGGCGTTGTGGCGGTTCTAGCGGAGGGCGGACTCGACTTCGCTGATCCAGTTGCCGGACTTCAGGATCTCGCGGGGCTTGGAGCCGTCGGCGGGGCCTACGAGGCCGTCGCGCTCCATGAGGTCGATGAGGTGGGCGGCGCGGCCGTAGCCGATGCGCAGGCGGCGCTGGAGAAGGCTGGTTGAGGCCTTGGAGAACTCGAAGACGAGGCGGACGGCGTCGTCGTACATGGGGTCGTTGTCGTCGGCCGAGGGCTCGGAGCCGTCGTGGTCGCCCTTCTCGTCCTTGGGGCCTTCGAGGAAGCCTTCGACGTATTCCGCCTCGCCCTGGGCGCGCCAGAACTCGGTAACGGCGGCGATCTCCTTCTCAGTGACGAAGGGGGCGTGGACGCGCTGGAGACGGCTGGTGCCGGGGGGGAGGAAGAGCATGTCGCCGCGGCCCAGCAGGCTCTCGGCGCCGTTCGAGTCGATGATGGTGCGCGAGTCGACCTTGGTGGCGAGGCGGAAGGACATGCGGGTGGGAACGTTGGCCTTGATGAGACCGGTGATGACGTCGACCGAGGGGCGCTGCGTGGCGAGGACGAGGTGGATGCCGACGGCGCGGGCCATCTGGGCGAGGCGGGTGATGGACTCTTCGACGTTGGAGCGGTCGAGCATCATGAGGTCGGCGAGCTCGTCGATGACGATCATGATGTAGGGCAAGGGCTCCTGGTTGACGTCCTCGAAGAGGTACTCGGAGCCGGAGGCGAAGAGCTTGTTGAACTGGTCGATGTTGCGGACGTGGTTGGCGGCGAGGAGCTTGAGGCGGCGCTCCATCTCGCGGACCGCGTTGCGGAGGGCGTTCGCCGCGAGCTTGGCCTCGGTGATGATGGGGGTGAAGAGGTGGGGGATGCCCTCGTACATGCCGAGCTCGACGCGCTTGGGGTCGACGAGGATCATGCGGACTTGTTCGGGCGTGCTCTTGTAGAGGACGCTCATGATCATGGCGTTGATCGCGACGGACTTACCCGAGCCGGTGGAACCGGCGATGAGGACGTGGGGCATGGCGGCGAGATCGGCGGTGACGATGGCTCCGTTGATGTCTTTTCCGAGAGCGATGGCGAGTTTGGACTTGCTTTGCGCGAACGACTCGCACTCGACGACGTCGCGCAGCCAGATGGTCTCGCGGTTGTGGTTCGGGATCTGGATGCCTACGGTGGACTTGCCGGCCATGCGCTCGATGAGGATGGACTCGGCGGCCATGGCGAGGCAGAGGTCGTCGGCCAGGCCGGTGACGCGGGCGTACTTCACCCCGGCGTCGGGGCGGAACTCGAAGGTGGTGACGACCGGGCCGGGGTTGATCTGCGTGACGGTGCCATCGACGCCGAACTCGGCGCACTTTTCAACGAGCACGCGGGCCTCGTCGCGGAGCTCTTCTTCGCGGACGATGGCCTGTTCTTCCGAGCGGTAGAGCAGGGACGACGGCGGCAGCTTGTAGCCGCGAATGGACTTGGGTGTGATGGCGACGGACTTGATGTCGGCGTCGGCGCGGCGGCCAAAGGAGATGCTCTGGGGGGCGGCGGCTGGCGGGGGCGGTAGAGGAGCAGGGGCGGGAGCGCGCTTTGGCAGGAGCGTCGGGCCGGCGGCCGCGGTGGCGCGCGGTGCGGCGGGTGGCGTGGGTAGGGGAGCCATGCCGGCCAGGGGCAGAGGGCGGGCGTTGGCGAAGAAGTCGTCGTCCTCGGGTTCGCGCGGAGAGGGTTCGCGCGTTGTGGGCTTTGCTGCAAAGACGTCGCGTCCACCCTCGTGAAAGGTCTCGGGGAAGTCGGCCGGCTCGGGGCGCGGAAGGGGTGCGGCGGCGGCGAAGAGGGCTTCGGCATACGGCGCGGCAGCGGCTGCGGCGGTGCCGAGGGCGGTGACGGGCGGAGCGTCCACGTTGGTGCGGCGCATCTGCTGGAAGAGCGAGACGGGCTCGGGCTGGTAGGGCTGGTCGCTTTCGGCGGGGACGGGCTCTTCGCTCTTGCGTTTGCGGCGCTTCCACCAGCCAAAGAGACCGCCGAGGAGGGTGGTCGGCTCAGGCGCAACCTGAAGGGATGCGGTGGGGACCTCTTTGTCGGAGGGCAGGCCGTCCGGATAGTCGCGGAGGTTCTGCTCGCGGAGCTTGCGGGCGGCGACTTCGCGCTTGCTCTCGAAGCCGTTCAGCTCGGCGTCGAGGGCCTGGCGGCTGGACTTGTGCTGACGCCATGCTTCGTAGCGCTCGCGCAGGCCTTCGATAAAGGAGAAGTGGGTGAAGAGCCACTGCCGCGCAGTGGAGAAGGTAAAGGTCGTTGCGAGGTAGAGCGAGACCGCGACCATGAGGGTGGTGACGATGGCGGTGCCGGGCAGGTTGAGGAAGTGGACCATGCCGTCGGCGAGGATGCGTCCAGTGAGGCCTTCAAGGGGAAGCGCATGACGCCAGAGCAGATGGTGGGGAATCAGGGCGATCGCGACGGGAGCGAAGAAGACCCAAAGGGCGAGGCCGACGTTCTTGGCGAGCGGAGAGCCCGCGGGCTTCGAACGCATCCAGCAGATGCCGAGGCGCATCATCAGGACCGGCAGGAGGAAGACGGCGACTCCGATGATCTGGAGGCAGGCGTCGGAGAGGTAGGCTCCGAAGAGCCCGGCCCAGTTGTGCGCAGGACGGGCTGATCCCGTTGCCGCGGCGCTCGCGTATCCGCCGGCGGTGTTGAAGGAGGGGTCGGAGGGGGTGTAGCTCACCAATGCGAGGAGGAAGAGCATGGCCGCGACCAGGACGATGAGGCCGAGGATCTCGTTAAGGCGACGATTTCGGGTTGGCGTCGAGTCGAGCCGGAGTGTCTTCATAGTCTCTTTTCCTGGTCCCTGACTCCGAATGGATGGAGATCGGAGCAGATTCGATTATCACGTTCCATTGGGAAGAAAAGGCAAAAGAGATAAACGTGGAATCAGGATGCAAACCCACAGCCCTTGGGGGCATCTAGATATGCAGTACACACTTGCCGCCGGTGTACGACCCCCGGCGGACCTTAGCATCGAACGGCTGGCAGGGGAGCGGGATTTTCGACCTTTCTCCCGCCTGCCACCGGCCCAAGGAGAAGGTCTCTGCAGCCGGTGGACCCTGCCTCAGCCTACTTTTATGGTTTTGAATGACTGCCTTCGGGCGAGAAAATGGGGACTTGTCTATGTCGGATCCGTCGAATAAGTTGAAGGAATCAGAGAAGATTTTGAAGGAAGTCATCGACGTGTTGCACGATGGCCAGTTGGGTTTCGCGCACATCGGTGAGCATGTGAAGGATGAGCAGTTGAAGCGATACTTCCTGGCTGAGAGCCTGAAGCGCGCGAGCTTTCGCGGTGAGTTGGAAAATGAGCTCCATCGCGATGGCGTGCATGACATCAAGAGTGAAGGCACCGTCAGCGGCACGCTGCACCGGACCTGGGGCGATCTGAAGGCGAAGCTTGGTTTCAGCGACCACCAGCTTCTGGAGACGGCGGAGCAGGGCGAGGATGCGGCGAAGAAGGTGTACGCCGATGCGCTCTCGCAGGATCTTCCGCTGCCGGTTCGGCAGTTGCTGACCGAGCAGCAGAGTCATATCCTGACGTCTCACGATTATGTGAAGTCGCACCGGGATGCTCTGGTCGCGAAGTAACTCCTCTATAGTCAGAGGGGCAAGTCGGTGGTGGGCCTTGGGGCTCGCCACCGATTTTTGTTGCACGGAGGATTATGGCGCGGATTCTGTTCGGGGTGCTGTTTGTTCTGGCGGGCATGCTTCACTTCGTGAAGCCCGGGATGTACGTGAAGATCATGCCGCCGATGGTGCCGGCTCCGTGGATGATGGTGTACCTCAGCGGTGTGGCGGAGATTCTGGGTGGCGTCGGGGTGCTGGTTCCGGTTACGCGGCAGGCGGCGGCCTGGGGGCTGGTGGCGCTGCTGGTTTGTGTGTGGCCGGCAAATTTCTACATGGCGATGAGGCCGGAGCTATTTCCCGGAATTCCGGTTTGGGCTCTTTGGGTGAGGGTGCCGATGCAGATGCCGATGATCTGGTGGGCCTGGATGTATACGCGAGGGTGAGCGGCTTTGCTTCGCCTCATTACTGCGTGTTCTCAGTCTCCACGCCTGCTCGGAAGCGTAACCCAAACTCATTCTGGGTTCGGTGCGCGCCGTAGAGAAAGCCGGCCCCAATGAGGGATAGGAAAAGGGAGAAGAAGGGGCCGTCCGCATCGTGGAAGGCCCAACCAGATGTGGTGCCAGAAAGCATCTTCAAGTCCGTGACGTGACGGTCGTATTCCACATAACGGGCCGTCGCCCTTTCCTTTTCGACGATGGATTTAGGGGTTTGTCCCTCAATGCGGAGGCGGGGGGGAGGGAATCCTTCGCCAGTTATCGTCAAGGTCGTGGAGACGTATTTGCCGTAGTGAAACGAGAGGTCGCTAATAGATCCCGTCACCTCATGTCGTGGCGAAATCGCCACGAAGAGCAGAGTGCAAAGGCCAAATTCAAGGAAAGCGCAACCGGTCAGCAAGTTGCCGATGGCTCTCCACTTCGGTCTCTTCGGTGGCCCAGACCTGCCGCCGCCCGAGCGGATCAGGCACGCGACGCCCAGGAAAAGCAGCGCGATAAAGAGTCCGTTGACGGTGCTCTCGGAAGGTAAGGGCACCTAGAAGCCCTTGGTGTGGAGGAAGAAGACGACGCCCGAGGCCAGGATGCAGTAGATGCCGAAGAGGTACCAGCGGCCGGATTCGAGCCAGCTTGAAAGCCACTTCAGCGCAACCAGGCCGGCGAGGAATGCGAAGACCGCACCGAGGAGGCTGGTCATGAGCGTGGCGTGGAGGTCGATGGGGGTGCCGAGAGCGGCGGCTTCCTTGGTGGCCTTGAGGAGGCGGTGGGCCTCGACGAAGACGACCGGAGGGGTGAGGACGACGGCGAGGGCGAAGGAGAAGCGCTCGGCTTTCTCCTTCAGAGCGCCGGCGAGCATGCCGGTGGAGATGGTCGCGCCGGAGCGGGAGAAGCCGCGAAAGGGGAGGCAGACGCCCTGGATGGCACCCATCCAGAGGGCCTGCGGGGTGGTGAGGATGGCATCGCCTGTGTGCTCGGCTTCGAGCTGCTTCTTTTCGCGGAGACCGGCGATGAGGATGAGGATGCCGGCGGCGAGGAGGGCGGGGGCGATGATGTCGAGGCGGCCGAAGAGCTCTTCGATCTCCGCCTTGGGGGCTCCGGGGAAGGCAATCTTTTCGATGATCTTCTTGAGGGGGTAGCCGATGATGCCGGTGAGGGCGGTTGCTGCGATCAGCTTGACGGCAAAGGACTTGAAGGCGTCGGCGGAGGCGAAGTAGGCGCTCTTCCACTGCTTCCAGAAGTAGGCGATGACGGCGAACATGGTGCCGGTGTGGAGCATGACGAGCAGAAGCGTCATCTGCGGGGTCGTGGGGTCGAGGCCCAGGAGCTTTTCGGCTACGACGACGTGGGCGGAGCTGGAGACGGGAAGAAGCTCGGCGAGGCCCTGCACAATGGCCAGGAGGATGACTTGAAGGATCGGCATTCCGTTATGGTAACGGCGGAGGGTGAATTTAGCCTGAAATTTGTGGGGTGATTCCGGGTGTCGGAGTGGGTTCCACAGCGAGCTTCGGGTGCTGACGTTTTGCCAGCCAGCGGAGACTCAGGCCCGCAAGCCAGATGACTCCTCCAGCAACGGCGGTCCAGAACCATCCGCGTGACTCCCGGGCCGGAAGAAGATTGGCGCGATGGAGAAGGCTTGCGAACAGCAGGAGAGAACCGATGGCGTAGAGCCGGTCTCCAATGGTACGGGTTGTCATGCAGTTGGCACCCAGGTGAGATCGGGATCAGTGTACAAGAGGTGGACTAATCCCGGTCGTTCCCGTAGATCGGGATGTTTTGCGCCACCTTATAGGCGATGGCTTCGGCGCGCACGGTGAAGTCGGAGTCTGGGTATTTGGCGCGCATCTGCTGGGCGATGGACTGGGCGTGGGCGGCGGCGGCCTGGGCGCGTTTGTGGTTCTCCTCCACCTCGTACATCGCCACGAGCGAGCCCTGGCGGAAGGCGGCTTCGTACAGAGCTTCAGCGGCGCGTGGGCTCGCCGGATTCCGCTCCGCGTACTTCTCGTAGAGCGCAGACTCCTGCTCGGGGCACTTGGGCAATCCCTGCCAGTCGCCGCAGAGCTTGTTGTCGAGCATCTCGTAGGCGGCTTTGGCGGCCTGGGGGGAGCCGGGGAAGAGCTTGATGACCAGCTTCATCTCGCCCTCGTACATACCGGGGCGGAGGCTTGGGTCCTGCTCCTTGGCCGAGGGCAGGGTGGCTTGATCGCGCTTGTCGATCTGCCAGCGGATATCGGCGGAGCGCCAGGCGGATTCGGCGGCCAGCGGCGATTGGGGGTAGTAGGTGGCCACGCGGCGGTAGAGCAGATGCGCGGCGGAGGCGGCGTCGGCGGGGGCGTGGGGCTGGGAGGCGGCGAACTCGTAGTTCGCCGCCGCGCCGTAGAGGATTCTGTCGCCGTTGGGGCTGGTGGGGGTGATGATGCCCTTGTCGCGGATCCATCCGGAGGCTGGTGTGGGATCGTCGTCCTTGAACTCCGGCTCATCGCGGTCATCGGTGACGTCGCGGACGTCGGTGTTGGCGAAGACGCGCACCCAGGGGCCGGAACGCTCGGCGATGACGACCTCGTGGCCAGGATTCACGACTGCCGCGCGCTGCGAGGAGTCGTCGGGTGCCACGTAGACGTTGGCCGGATGCAACAGGGTGGCTTTGGCGGAGCGGTCGTAGCCCGACTGGTTGTCCTTCTTCTGCTTCTGGGCAGGAAGAAACGTCGTGGGAAGGAGAGCCAGCAGGATGACATGGGCCAGGCGCATATCTCGATTAGACGTGAAAAGTGTCGATGTGGGAACAGGCAAAAGAATGTGGGAAGAGGCGGGAAAGGCGGGAAAGAGAGGCCCGTGGAACGACAACGGCAACTGCTTCTGGGCTGAACCGCAGATGCGAACTGGCTGGCGTCGGGAGAAGGCGGGGCGGGTATGGCGGTCACGGCGATGGGTATATCGCTTAGCCATGAGGTTCGTGCGTTTTTGTTTTGGCTTCTTTTTCCCGCTTTTCCCGCTTTTTCCCACAATCGGTTGCTTGTTCTCCGTTTTAAGTGTCTCAGGATCAACATGTTGAAATTAAATGCAACTTTCTTGACAGTAACTCACTCATATGTGAAGATCGGTAAGTCGAGAGAAAGGCCCGGCCGACCCGGGTGTGGGTTCAAGGAGAGAGATTTATGGGAAAGATTATCGGGATTGATTTAGGAACGACGAACTCCTGCGTGGCCGTGATGGAAGGCGGCGAGCCGAAGGTGATTGCGAACGAAGAGGGTGGCCGTACTACGCCGTCCATCGTGGCCTTTACCAAGAGCGGAGAGCGTCTGGTGGGACAGGTGGCGAAGCGTCAGGCGATTACGAACCCTGAGAACACCGTGTACTCCATCAAGCGCTTCATGGGCCGCCGCATGAACGAAGTCGGCGACGAGATGAAGATGGTGCCGTACAAGGTGATCGCCAAGGGCGATAACGTCGGCGTGCTGGCGCAGGGCAAGGAGTTCACCGCGCCGGAAGTGTCGGCGATGATTCTGCAGAAACTGAAGAAGGCTGCCGAGGATTACCTGGGCACCTCGGTGACCGAGGCCGTCATCACGGTTCCTGCGTACTTCAACGACGCGCAGCGCCAGGCCACCAAAGATGCAGGTAAGATCGCCGGTCTGGATGTGAAGCGTATCGTCAACGAGCCCACTGCGGCTGCGCTGGCGTACGGTCTCGACAAGAAGAAGGACGAGACGATTGCTGTGTACGACTTTGGCGGCGGTACGTTCGATATCTCGATCCTCGAAGTAGGCGACGGCGTGATCGAAGTGAAGTCGACCAACGGCGATACGCACCTTGGCGGCGATAACCTCGACGAGCGCATCGTGGAGTGGCTGATCACGGAGTTCAAGTCGGAGACGGGCCTCGATCTGCGCAACAAGGGCAACGAGATGGCGCTGCAGCGTCTGCGCGACGCGGCCGAGAAGGCGAAGATCGAGCTGTCGACGGCGCAGGAGTCGGAGATCAACCTGCCCTTCATCACGGCGGATGCGACCGGACCGAAGCACCTTGTCCGCAACCTGACCCGTGCCAAGCTCGAGTCGCTGGTGGATGACCTGTTGCAGCGTTCGATCGGACCCTCCAAGCAGGCCATGAAGGATGCCGGTGTGGATGCGTCGAAGATCGACGAGGTGGTTCTCGTCGGTGGCCAGACCCGCATGCCCGCGATCCAGAAGCTGGTGAAGGAGTTGTTCGGCAAGGAGCCGCACAAGGGTGTGAACCCGGATGAGGTTGTGGCGATCGGTGCGGCTGTTCAGGCTGGTGTGCTCGCCGGCGAAGTGAAGGACCTGCTTCTGCTCGACGTGACCCCGCTGACGCTCTCCATCGAGACGATGGGCGGCGTGGCGACCAGCATGATCCAGCGCAACACGACGATTCCGACCAAGAAGACGGAGACCTTCTCGACCGCGGCCGATAACCAGACCGAAGTCGAAGTCCACGTCCTCCAGGGCGAGCGTCCGATGGCTGCGCAGAACCGTACGCTGGGCAAGTTCAAGCTGAGTGGCATTCCCACGGCTCCTCGTGGAGTCCCGCAGATCGAGGTCACCTTCGACATCGATGCAAACGGCATTCTGAACGTGACGGCGAAGGACAACGCGACCGGCAAGGATCAGAAGATCACCATCACGTCGTCTTCGGGTCTGAGCAAGGAAGAAGTCGAGCGCATGGCCAAGGACGCCGAGGCGCACGCGGCCGAGGACAAGGAGCAGCGCGATGCAGTTGAGGCGCGCAACGGTCTCGACTCGATGGTCTACAACGTCGAGAAGATGATCAAGGACGGTGGCGAGAAGGTGGACGCGAGCGACAAGACCGAGGTTGAGTCTGCGCTGGCGGAATCCAAGGCGACGCTGGCCGGAACACCGACGGCTGCTGAGCTGAACGCCTCACGCGAGAAGCTGACGGCGGCGAGCCACAAGCTGGCCGAGGCGCTCTACAAGGCCAACGCAGCGGCTCCGACGGATGGCGCGACGGCCGATGGCGGCGCGCAGGCTGAAACGAAGAAGGACGAAGGCGTCATCGATGCGGAGTATGTCGACGTCGATCACAAGTAATCGTCCTGAAAGAACCGGAAGCATGTTTCTTGCGTAATACGAACAGAAGAGCTTGAGGGGCGTTCCGCATGGGGTGCCCCTCAAACTTTATCCGTCGATGATGCAAGTCAAAGCGTCCAATAGAAGAAAAGAGTGTTCTGATGTTTAGAAGCAACGGCGATGGTAACTGGATGAACGGCTTGGAGTTCAATCGGATGACCGGGGGTGGTGCAATGGGCGACACGATGTGGAGATGCGATCAGGTACGGGCGGGGCAGTTGTACAGCCGCGTCATGTTCGACACGCAGGAAGAGGCTCTGGAGTTCGTGCAGAAGATGCAGCGCATCGAGCCGGACCAGATGTTCTCAGTGGAAGCGATCGAAGCTCGGCAGGTGTGGAACTAACGATGCATGCGCTGTGTGCCATGATCGCGGCCGACTGGAGCGAGGTGCAGGCTTTAGCGACCGTGATCCTGGTGCTCACCAGCGCGGGTGCGATCGGCTATGCGGCGCTGCAGTTGAAGCAGGAGCGAGAGTATCGCTCGGTTGCCAATCTTGAGAAGCAGTTGACGGCGTTTCAGGGCGACTCGTTTGTCGCGGCGCGCAAGCGTCTGGCGCAAGACAGGCTGGTGGATGGCGTTCTGCTTCCGCTGGAAAAGGATGCTCCGCCGGCGAGCGCGCTTGAGGTGCTGGATTTCTACGATCACATCGGGCTGCTGGTGAAGAAGGGCCACCTTGAGCTCTACGATGTCTGGCATACGTTTTATGAGTGGGCGCAGCCGGTGTATGTGGATCTCCGGGCGCTGGTTGAGGAGCCGGATAGCCAGTTCCACGATCATTACCACTATCTGCGCAGGCTGATGCGGAAGATGGACGAGCTGCAGATTACGCGGATGCACGCGCAAAGCGCGAATCACTATGCGTTGTGGACGCCGCACCGCATCATCGACCACTACCGGTATGAGCTGGAGTCGGGCGGTCGGCTGGTGCGCAGGACGCGTCGGAAGGCTGAGGAACAGGCGACAGCGGTCGCGATTTAGAAGAGGGAGTGGGCGTGCCAGAGGGGAATGAGCTTCATCGGTGGGCGAAGATGCAGACCGAGGCGTTTGGCGGAAAGAAGGTGCGCGTGGAGGGCCCGAACGGGCGGTTCGCCGATGCCGTTCTGCTGGATGGGCGCGTGTTGCGCGAGGTGATGGCCGTCGGCAAACACATCGGTTACGACTTTGGTAAGGATCGCAAGCTGCATGTCCATATGGGTCTCTATGGAGACTTCACCGAGGGCACCGGGCCGGCCCCGGAGATGCGTGGCGCGCTGCGTCTGCGGATCTCGACCAAGAGTGACTGGCTGGAGCTGCGTGGGCCTACCGATTGCTCGGTTTGGACCGATGAACAGTGGGAGGCGTTGAAGGCGAGGCTTGGCCCGGATCCGCTGAACGACGATGATCCCGAACGCGGCTTCCAAGCGATCCTGGCGAAGAAGACGACGTCGATCGGCGCTTTGCTCATGGACCAGACGGTCTTCTCGGGCATCGGCAATATCTACCGTGCGGAGTTCCTGTTTCGCGCCCGCGTCAGCCCGTTTCGCGCAGGCGCGCAGATGACGCGTGAGGAGTTGAAGGCGATCTGGAAGGATGCCCTGAAGCTGATGCCGGAGGGCATGGTCGACCGGCGCATCGTGACGACGAAGCCTCCGGACAGGCCGCACAGCAAGGGGCCGGCACTGGACGAAGAGGTGAACTACGTCTACCGGCGCAAGGGCAAGCCGTGTTTCGTATGCGGCACGAAGATTGAAATGAAGGTGATGGCTGGGCGCAACCTCTTCTGGTGCCCCACCTGTCAGGCAGCGTAATCAAACAAGTTCAGGAGTAACGATGGCGACGCAGACAAAGGACTATTACGGCACGCTTGGCGTGAAGAAGACGGCGACGCAGGACGACATCCGCAAGGCGTTCCGGAAGCTTGCACGCAAATACCACCCGGACGTGAACCCGAACGACAAGAAGGCCGAAGAGAAGTTCAAGGAGATCTCGGAGGCGAACGATGTGCTTTCGGACGAGAAGAAGCGCAAGGTCTTCGACCAGTTCGGCTTCTACTCCGACAATATCGACCCTGCGGCGGCTGAGGCTGCGGCACGGGGAGGCTCGGGCTTTCCCGGCGGCGGAGGCTTCCGTTCGGGCGGCGCGGGTCGCGGTGGGCAGGAGGTTCCGTTCGACTTCGGCGGGTTCGATTTCTCGGACTTCCAGGCGCGCGGCGGAGGAGCCCAGCAGCAAGCTGGTGGAGGATTTGGCGGAAGCTTCCGCGATGTCTTCAGCGGTATCTTCAACGGCGGCGGACGTGGTGCCTCGCGTGGGCCGCAGCCGGGGACCGACCTGGAGTACCAGGTCAGCGTGGACTTCTGGACGGCGGTGCGTGGTGGTGTGACCAAGCTTGAGATCACGCGCCAGGAGACGTGCCCCACCTGCAAGGGGCGCACGACGACGGGTGGAAGCGGAGAGTGCCCGGAGTGCCACGGCTCCGGCCAGGTGACGCAGATGGGCGGACGGATGAAGTTCAACATCCAGTGCCCGCGCTGCGGCGGAACGGGACGCGCGGATCATCCCTGCGGTACCTGCCACGGGCAGGGCGTCGTGACGAAGAAAGAGCCGTTGGAGTTCCGCATCAAGGCCGGTACGCGCGATGGCCAGAGGATTCGTCTGGCTGGCAAGGGCAACGCCGGGGTTGACGGCGGAGCAGCGGGCGACCTGTTCCTGATCATCAAGACGGGCATCCACCCTGTCTTTACGCGTTCGGTCGACGATATCTATGTGACGGTTCCGGTGACGGTGACCGAGGCCGCTCTCGGTGCGAAGATCGATGTGCCTACGATCGACGGAATCGCCCAGTTGAAGATTCCGCAGGGCACGCAGACGGGCCAAAAGCTGCGCCTGCGCGAGAAGGGCGTCGTTTCGGCGGCGCGCGAGGGGCTGCGCGGAGACCAGATCGTCGAGGTGAAGATCGTGGTGCCGAAGGTGCAGGATGAGCGGTCGAAGGAGATTCTGCGCGAACTGGCCAAGCTGAATCCGGAAGATCCTCGCGAGGGGCTGTTTACGGAGGTATAAAAGGAGAGCATGAAGCAGCCCTCTGCGAACGCAGATTGGGAAGACGAATTCGAGATGGCCCCGGGGTATGGTTTCTCGAAATGGACTCTGAATCCGTTCGCGGAACGGGCTTCGCAGGCGGAAGCGCCTCCACCAGGTCAGTAGTATTCTGGCGTGGCGTGATGTCCGGATCCCGATTCGCATGGGACTCGAATAAGGCGGGGTCGAATCTTCGGAAGCATGGCATCAGCTTCTGAGAGGGGAAGACGCTCTTCGAGGATCCGGATGAGTTGATGCTTCCTGACCCGGATCATAGTATGGAAGAAGAGCGCTTCATCAGCATAGGACGAGCCGCTTCAGGGGTGTTGATGCTAGCCTGCTACACAGAGCATGAAGAGGCACAGTGTTCGTGGCGCGACACCGTCAGAGGTCAGGGCGTATCAGCGAGGGAAATGATGCGTGAAGAATACGATCTATCGAATGCTGTGGAGGGTCGGCACGCCGAGCGTTATGCGGCTGGAACCGAGGTCTGGATTGACGGAAAACGGGTGGAGGCCTCTTCAGGTGCCGACTTCGTAAAGCTTGATTCGGACGTGAAACAGGCATTTCCTGACGCTGAATCTGTGAACGAGGTTCTGCGGATGCTCCTGAAGGCGGCGAAGAACATACAGGATCTTCCCAAGGCGAGCTAGCACCATGGCAACGAAACGCAAAAGCAAAGGCGCGTACATGATCTCCTCGGTCGCGGAGATGTACGAGATTCACCCCCAGACGCTCCGTCTCTACGAGCGCGAAGGCCTCCTGCGCCCCTCGCGGTCCGACGGCAACACCCGCCTTTACACCGACGAAGACCTCGAGCGGCTCGAGTTCATCCTGAACCTGGCGCGTGACCTCGGCGTCAATATTGCCGGCATCGCGATCGTGCTGCAGATGCGGGAGCGCATGGAGGAGATGAACCGGCAGATGCAGGGCTTCGTCGACTACGTCCGCACGGAGATGCTGTCGCGCATGCAGCCGCAGCAGCCGGGTGCCGGGCTTATCCCCATGCGCCGGCCCGTCGTGACCCCACCCAAAGAGCCCGTCAAAGCCCGGCTCGTCCGCAAGAAGTCCTGAAAAGGCTGTTTCAAAGTACACGGCGCCGCGTGGTGCCCGGCGCGATGATCTTTGCCAAGCGTCGGCGCGGGTTCTAGACTTGTAGATCTAGACCGACAACTTAACTTGGTCTGCGGGTCGGACCGTTCGCGGTGCTTCCTGCCAGGATTTTGATGCGATGAGTGTTGTACTGCACGTCTTGTTCTATGCCGCGATCGTCGGCACGGTGACTTCCACGATTTACTGCGGCATGGTGCTGGCGGCTGCCGTGCGTTTTGGCCTGCGCAAACGCCGCGAAGACCGCGCCCCTGCTGACTTTCTGCCTCCCGTCAGCCTGCTGAAGCCCTTGCACGGCAGCGAGGACGGCCTCGAGCGCAACATCGAAACCTTCTTCGAGCAGAAGTACCCCGCGCCGTTCGAGCTTCTCTTTTGCGCCCGTCACGAGACCGACGAGGGCCTCAAGCTTGCTCGTCGCGTCGGTGCCCGCTACCCCCACGTGGATGCCCGCTATCTCACCTGCGGCGAGCCCATGCCGAAGTTCCACAACGCGAAGGTCTACTCGCTCGAAAAGCTGGACGCGGAGGCGAAGAACGACCTCTTCATCACCAGCGACGCCGATGTCCGCGTCGAGCCGGACTACATCCTGCGGCTCATCCAGAACCTGCGCGACCCCCACATGGGCCTGGCCTCATGCCTGTACATCGGCACCCTGGACCACCCGGCCAAGGCCGGCCTCTCGGCGCATCTCGATGCCGTCGGCAAGAGCGTGGAGATGTCGTCCGGCGTCCTCGTCGCGGATATGCTCGAAGGCACGAAGTTTGCCCTTGGCGCCACCCAGGTGCTTCCTCGGAAGTCCTTCCAGGCGGTCGGCGGCTTTGCCGAACTGGGCCAGTTCTACGCCGACGATTTCGTGCTGGGAAACCGCCTCGCCGAGCAGGGCACAGGCGTCCGGATGGCAAGCCACGTCATCCGCCTGATGGTGCAGGACACGCCCTTCTGGCTCTCGTTCCGGAACCAGTTGCGCTGGATGCAGAGCACACGCCGCTCGCGCCCGTGGGGACATCTGGGTAGCGGCCTGACGTTTGCGATGCCGTTCGGCATCCTCGGCCTCATCTGGGGTTTGCTCAGCGGACATGCTCTGCTCGGGGTCGTGTGGCTGCTGGCGATGGTGGTCAACCGCTGGCTGCAGGCGGGAGCGATCCTGACCGTGCTGGGAGACAGCGGATGGCTGCACGGCACGCTGCTCTACCCCTTGCGCGATCTGCTCGGCAGCATCCTCTGGCTGGGCAGCTATGGTGGAGACAACTTTTACTATCGCGGCAAGATCTACAAGCTCAAGGACGGCGGACGCGTAGAAGCACCGGAATAAGCGCCAGGATGGGTGTCCCACATCTCGATTTCGAGATGTGGGTTTTCCACCTATCGATTGGTCAGGATCGTCTTCCCGCCGCCAGTAGCCAGCGTGTGTACTGGACCGAACTGCGCGAGGTCGGCGGCGCGTTTTGACGAGTACGTCAGCAGGAAGACCCGGGCAGTCCCACCCCACAGCGTATGGAGCGAGTCATCCGTCTCGAAGATGTGGGGGGAGTCGGGCCAGAACGAGCCGAACCACGGCCCATTCACACGCCCGTTGACGAGGCGAACCGGTTGCCCGGTGTAGAACAGCAGCGTGGAGCCTGAGGTCAGCTCGCCATCCAGAAGAATGACATCGCCTGGCTGGCGGACTTTTTCGATGGCCATCGCGAGGTCTTTCGATCCCAGAATCGGATTGAAGCGCACCAGACCCTCATGCGCTGCGAGCAGCGTGATCGTCATGCCGCCGGCGAGCGCGAGCGTGGCTGCGTAGCCGTGCCCCTTGCGACGCAGGATGTAGCTGCCAAGGCCCACCAGCAGCATTCCGATGGCGACGGCGGCAAGCGGCCCGCGGAAGAGTCCCATGGCCGCGCCGGTCAGGTCGAAGAGATGCCCCAGCGAGACGTTGTAAAGGTCCGGGTTGCTCGCCAGGAGCGTCGACAGATCGGCTCCCGGCGCGGGCTTCGGAGCCGTGATGGCGAAGAAGCCGCAGACGAGTGCGACCAGCGTGGTCAACGGCACCAGCAGCCATGCGGACCACCCCAGAACCCCGCTCCGGGCGCGTTGGTCTTCCACATCGGCGATGGGCCGGTCGGCGCGGGCGAGAAGCCCCGCTGCCAGGAGGGCCAGCGCGGGCAGCGCCGGAATCGAGTAGTATTCCTGCCGGTTTGAGATCGAGAAGAATCCAAGCACCAGAAGGGCCCAGGTGAGCAGTGCGAAGGCGGGTTCCTGATCCCGGCTCGCGATCATCGACCGCCGTAGGATGACGCGAACCTGCTCGGCCACCGCTCCCGGCAGGAATGCGGCGTAGGGCATCGCCCAGACGACGACGTACAGCCAGAACAGCCACACCGGGGTCAGTCCATAGTCATGCGGAACGCGCTTGGAGAGGAAGCGCGCCACGTGCTCGTTGTACAGATAGAACCACGCCCAGCCTCCCTGTGCTGGCAGCTCCATGCCGGGGGGGAGCGCGATGGCGGGGTTCCGCAGCGCCGCGAGGATGTGCCAGGGCAGCGCGATGATGAGGAAGACCGCCGTGCTTGCGAACACATGCAGCTTGGACAGCAGCTTCAGTTGTCCCGTCAGCGCGAGGTAGACCACCACGAAGCCGAGCGGAAACACCAGCCCGATCAGCCCCTTCGTCAGCAGGTTCAACGCCAGCACCGCGGCGAATCCGAGGCAGGGAAGAAGCGCCGACTCACGCGAACGCCGCGACCGGGTTGGGCGCACGCGTTCCACCGCAACCAGCGTCAGGTGAACGCCGATGGTCATCCACAGCGCGATCAGAATGTCGGGGATATAGAAGCGCGTGTACAGGTATGGTCCCACGCTGGTCGCAAGGGCGAGCGCAGCGTAAAGTCCGCCACGGTCGGGGCTTTCCTCCGGCGAAACGCTGCGGAACAATCGGATGCCAAGCGCATACACAGAGACGAAGAGTGCCAGCACCGCCAGCGCCAGGGGAAGTCGTGCGGCCCAGTCGTGGATGCCGAAGAGGCGCATCGAACCGGCGGCCATCCAGTACATCAGCGGCGGCTTGTCGAAGAAGCGGATGCCGTCGATGGTCGGCGTGACGAAATCGTGGCGTGCCAGCATCTCGCGCGCGATCTGGATGTAGACGGAGTCGACGTCGTCGAGCAGGCCCGGCGAGAAGATGCCTCCCAGTTGCAGGATCAACCATGCCAGCAGGATCAGTGCGATCGACTGCGGACGCCAGGAGTATGCGGGTTGTTGGTGGGTTTCGCTCATGTTTGCTTTCAGTGATCCAGAGGTCTGTCAGTGATGAGTGCTTTGCCGGAGGTCTCTTCCAGCACGATCTGGCGGCTGCCCAGCAGTCGGTCCACCTCGTCGCGCTTCTCGAGTGGCACGAACAGCAGTTTGCGCTCGCCCTTGCCCCACTGCCTGGCGAGGTCGGCGCTGGTCAGGAAGATATGCGGTGCATCGGGAAAACTCGCCCCGAAGAGCATTGAAGTGGAGCGACCGTCCACAAGAAGGACCTGCCGCCCGAGATAGAAGGGGATCGACGATCCATAGGCCTGATCGCCGTAGAGCATCACCTCGTTTTGGGGCGCGATGCGTCCGCTTGCTTCCAGTTCGTGGATCGACGCGGCCATGTCCTCGGAGGAGAGCATCGGCGCAAACCGGACCAGCGCAACATGCGCCGCGAAGAGGAAGAGCGCGCTCGTCAGGGCGACGGTGGTTGTGGCCGCGATGTGACGTCTCTGCATGCGCAGCATCCATGCGATCGCCGGGCCGGTCGCAAACGCGAACGCCGCCAGCAGCGCGGGCAGACGCAGCGCGGCGAAGCTCTGTCCTGTCAGGTCGAAGACATGCGACATGGAAAGTGTGTAGTCGCCGACGCTGCGATGCGCCAGCAGGTCGCCGATGTCCGGCACGAAGGGCAGGTGGCGGCTCACCCAGAGTCCGTAGCCGAGAGCCAGTGCAATCAAGACTCCCATGACGGTGAGGGAGGCATGGGCGAAGGCGATCCAGCGCCGTCCGTCTGCGTTGTGCACGTAGGTTTGCTCGGCGCGCGTGATGGCCGCGCAGGTCAGCAGAAGGATCGGCAGATACGCCGGGAACGTGTAGTACTCCTGATTGGTCGAGAGCGAGAAGAACGCCAGGATGATCGTCGTGAAGATGCCCAGCAGAAGCATCGTGCGCTGTGGCGCGTCGATGCGGTGAAAGGGCGAAAGCTTCAGCCCGCCGTGAGCCCGCCGCCGCGGAATCCCGAGCGCTGCCGACCCGGCCAGCACAAGCACCAGGAATGTAAACCAGTCCAGATGCAGGATCGCCTGCATCCCGAAACACGCCACCAGAAAGCCGACATTCAGCAGAGGTGTGTTGAACTTCGAAGGCACATGGTGCGTCAAGCCGGTCGTCTGGTGGACGTAGCGGCGGCGCAGGGCAGAGAGGGACAGCGGCAGGAAGAGGCTCCACGGAAACAGCCACACCGCATGCTGCATCCAGTAGAGATAGCCCGGCAGCTTGTTGTAGTCCATGGGGATGCGCTTGCCCAGGAAGCGCAGCACATGTTCGTTGATGAAGTAGAACCAGAAGAAGCCGTGGCCGTTCATGCCGCCGGTATTGCGCAGCCCAGCGAGGATGTGCCACGGAGCCGCGATCGCCAGGAAAAGCACGATGCCGGAGACAGGCTTGAGCCGCCGGATGCGCCGCAGGTCTCCCATCAGCAGCAGAAACACCAGTCCCGTGCCGAAGAAGAAGACCAGCGCGACCAGTCCCTTGGTGAGCACTGCCAGCGCCAGTGAAGCCCACATCGCATACGGATAGAACAGAGTCCCGGCGTACCATGCGTCGGCTGGCCGCTCGTCTCCTGCAGCATCCTGCGTCGCTTCGGCGGGCGCGTCGTCTTCCGGATAGAGCGCCTTCAGCATCGCGAACAGGGCCATCCCCAGCAGCAGCGAAAGCAGCACCTCCGGAATGAAGATCCGCGTGAACAGGAACACGCCGGTGGTGCTCAGAATTGCGATGGAGGTATAGAAGGCGGTCCGTGCTCCGAAGGCCTGGTTGGCCCATCGATGCCCCAGCAGGGCGAGCAGGGCCACCGCCAGCGCCTGCGGCAGATGCACCGCGAACGTATTGAATCCAAAGATGCGGAACGAGAGTGCGACCAGCCAGTAGGGAAGCGGTGCCTTTTCGAGATAGCGTATCCCGTTTACCTTCAGCGTCACGAGGTCGCCGGTGGTGGCCATGGCGCGTGCGGCGTTGGCGTGGGTGGCGTCGGCGTCGTCCAGCAGCGGCGGGGCAAACAGCGCCGCGAAGAACAGCAGAAGCCATAGCCCGCCGAGGATCATCGCCGTATTCCGCGGACGCGGCCCGCCGGCGTAGGAGCGGGCCAGAATGGAAAAAGTAGCTGTTGGTTTCATCGAGTTACGACTAGAACGCGCATCCCTAGCATAGACGACCGAGCCCTCGTTCTCGCGAACGCTCCGCGAATGCATGTATCGTGATGGTGGGTGAAGCGCCCGGAGGGCAATGCTGGATGCCGACGTTTGCTGCGATCGATATAGGTTCGAACTCCTGCCGTTTGAAGATAGCGTCCGTGGTACAGCACAAGCTTAAGACGCTGCATGAAGACCGTGAGGTGACACGCCTCGGCGAGAGCGTCTTCCAGACCGGCGTCATCTCCCCCGAGGCCATGGCCGCCACGATCAAGGCGCTCAAACGCTTCCATAAGGCCGTCCAGACGCACGTCGTAGACAAGGTGCGGGTCGTCGCCACCAGCGCCATGCGCGACGCACGCAACGCCGCCGCCTTCATCGAGTGGGTGAAGTCTGCCACCGGCTGGCAGGTGGAGGTCATCTCCGGCCTTGAAGAGGGGCGCCTCATCCACCTTGGCGTCGTCACGCATGAGGAGGGCGGCATGGGCAACTGCCTGCTGATCGACCTCGGCGGCGGGAGCTGCGAGGTTACGGTGTCGGAGAAAGGGAGCGTCAAGTCGATGGTCAGTCTTCCGCTGGGAGCCGTCCGCCTCCAGCAGGAGTTCCTCCAGAACGACCCCGCCACCAAAGAAGATATCGGACGTCTGAAGCAGTACATCGACCGGGAGCTCAAGAAGGCGGATCGCAAGCTTGGCAAGCCGCACGTCACGCTCGTCATCGCCACCTCGGGTACCGCCGCTGCACTGGCTGAGGCCAGCGAGGCCATTGCGGTCAAAGAGCCTGCACGCCGCACTGCGCCCAAGACCTTCGTGCGAGTGAAGCCCATGGAAGCGCTCACGCCCAATGTGCGTAAGCTGGCCGACAAGCTGGTGAAGATGACCAACGAGCAGCGCGCCGCCGTGCCCGGCATTGGGCCGCGCCGGTCGGAGATCATCACCGGGGGCGCGGAGGTCTATGCCGCGCTGCTGACTCGCATGGGTCTAAAGGGATTCCGTTACTCGCCGCTCGGTCTGCGCGACGGCATGCTGGCCCAGATGCTCGGCGAGGTCGATCTGCGCGGCTCCATGCACCTGAAGATCGAGAAGGAGCGTTGGGAAGGTGTGCTGGAGCTGTGTCGCCGCTACAACATCAACCTGGTCAAGGCCGAGCCCGTCCGCCAGCACGCCGGGGAGCTCTTCGATGCGCTGGCCCGTGTGCATGAGCTTCCGCCCGAGTATAAGCTCTGGCTCGAGGCAGCCGCCATGATGCAGGAGGCCGGCAAGTACATGAACCACCAGGGCCACTACCGGCACAGCCAGTACATCATCGCCAACTCCGAGATCTTCGGCTTCTCGCCGCAGCAGAGGTCGATCGTCAGCCTGCTCGCCCGCTATCTGGGCAAGAGCCGTCCCGACCCCATGGACCGCAGCATGCGCACGCTTCCCATCGAGGAGCATGTGCATGTCTTGCGCGCCGTCGTCCTCCTGCGCCTTGCCATGGCGCTCAACCAGGATCGCGCGACGGCCGCGGTCAAGGTCAAGACCGTGGTCTACCCCAAGCGCGTGCTCATCGAGCTCGTGCCGGGGCGCGGTGGCGCGGAGTTGGAGGCGTGGTCGCTGAAGAAGGAAGCCGCTTACTTCCGCGAGGTCTTCCGCCGCGAGCTCTTCGTCGAGGTGGCGTAGAGCGCCCGGACCGTGCGCGGGTCGAGCATCCACATCAGCGTCGAGGTGCTGCGCTGCACGCTGACGCGGGCGATCGAACCCTTGCGAAGACGAACGTTCGCGCTCAGATGGCTCGAGGTGGGCACCAGCATGGAGCCGAGGAAGTTCTCGATGTTCGGGCTGTGTCCGACGACGAGCACATTCTCATGCACCTGCACCTCCTGCACCAGCTTGTGGAAGTCGGTGATGGTGGCCGAGGGCGCAAGCGCGTTCGAGAGCAGCACGGGAGCCTCGTAGCCGCTCTCCGTTCCCACCAGTTGCGCCGTCTGCAGGGCGCGCTTCAGCGGGCTGGAAAGGATAACGTCGAACTGGATCTTCATCGCCTGCAGGATGTAGGCGAGTTGCAGCGAATACTGTTTTCCCTCTTTGTCGAGAGGACGCCTGACGTCCAGCAGAGGGTTGATGCGGCGTGTGCCGGCGCTGGCATGACGAAGAATAAAGAGATTCATAGGTTTCCGTTTCGCGGTCTCCTGGAGCTTCCTGCCCGGACAAGCGGGGTCAGGAGCGGACCGTCTTATGCTCTAGTCTAACAACTCCTTCGGTGCTTCCGAAGGAGTCTGCGCCAGCGGCTCTACGTCGTGGTGGAAGACTCCCGGATCGGGCGCATCGAGCGATGGCGCGATCGGCTCCTGCGCCGGAATCGGATCGGTTGCGACGATGGCCACGGGAGCCCTCGATGCGCGCCGGTCGACATCGGTCGGCGGACCGAAGGAGAGTGAACGGCGCTCCGGCGGAGCCACCATCTGCACCAGGATCGTCTCCGCGCCTCTCTGCCAGAAGCGCATGAACAGCATGAGGAACAGCCCGAGTTGCGCCAGCAGAAGCGTTGGCCACGCTCTTGGCTGGCCAAGGTGACGCAGTGCCGAAAGGCCGAAGAAGTACACCGCCAGACCGCCCGTCAGCGCCAGGGCCACGAAGAGGAAGTACGTCGATCCGAAGTGCGCGCGGAGCGAACGCAGCGCGGGCTTCAGTGCCTTGCGCACGCGCCGGTCCGGCTTGCCGTTCGGACGCAGCTTCATGGAACACTCCACCGTGTGGACCTCCACCAGATCGAAGTAAAGACGAATCAGGCAGAAGATGAGGAACACCACGAAGGCACCGGCCATCCGGAGAAAGAATCCAGCCTCACTCGGCATGCGCTGGTCGAGGAAGTGGGTCCATGCCGCCTGCACCACCGCGGCGAGCCCAAGCACAGGCACGGCGATCAGAAGCGTCAGCAGGGTGATGCGGAAGAAGCTGAGGAAACCCTCTACCCCGCGCCGCACAATGCCACTCAGCCCCAGTGTCTTCTCTGTCTGGTAGGCGTACAGCGTGCCCGGCACCAGCAGGAAATACGCGAGCACATAGACCGGAATACCGAGCATGGAGGCGCGCAGCGTTCCCGGCGCTCCCGTGCCGATGCGGTGCCCTGCATCCAGCAGAAAGCCAAGATCGAAGCCGCCGATCAGCCTCTGCGCCGCCAGCGAGTCCTGCGTTACCGCCGCATACTGCGAGCGCAGTCCGAAGCCTGCAGCCCACGCCAGCGACGCATTGAAGAAGTACGTCCAGAGCAGCGGACGAGGGTTGCGGACAGCGAGCGAAAGGCCGTGAAGAAAGGGAGAACGGGGCATAACACTCCTCGATGAGGCTACAAACTCGGGTTAGACAATCCAGCTTGCGAACTGCGCCAGCAACTGCATGCACGACGTCCACACCGCGGAGATCTTGCGCACCGGCAGGTTGCTGGTCTTCGTCGTGACGCTGTTATTGAAGAGGTCCGTGTCGAGTAGAACCACATGGTCGGGGTCGACTTCGGCGGAGACGATCTTCGATCCGCGGAGGTAGGTAAAGCGTGTCCAGCGATCGACGCCGTCCCATTGCTCACGGATCCGCGTGCCGTCTTCAAATACCACCTCCACCGTTACGGGAAGCACGAAGTCTCCCTTGCGATGCACGACGACCGTGTCGCGGTACTGCTTGCTCTTTGCGTCGTCAAGAAGCCACCACTGCGCAGGGTCCGACGAGATGCTGTCGATCGCATAGTCGAGGATGCGCGTTCCGTAGACCGCCTGCTCGAAAAAAGGCCGCAGGCTCGATCCCGCTACATTCAGGCTGGTCAGCGGAGCGCTCATATACGGCTCCGGAGAGACGATGCCCACATGCTCCGGGGTGGATGGATAGAGCGACACACTCGATGGAGCGAGCGTCGTCCCCGCACCGGGCAGCACCGGCACATAGCCCGTGGCGGTCGCCTTGCCATGCCGGATCGCCGCTTCTTCAATTGTGCGCAGAAAGTCTTCCGTCGTCGGATGCGAGAAGCGGTAGCGCATGAAGTACGTGCGCATCGCATCGTCCATTGTCTCCTTGCCCACGATGCCTTCGAGCGTCGCCAGCAGCGTGGCCGTCTTGCCGTACGTCACCCCGCCATAGGAGTTGGCGTTGCGGAACTTCCAAGCCGCCCGTGTCACAGGATCGAAGTCGGCGGCGGAGATGTACTGCAGGCGCTGCAGCGACGCATCCGAGATGTTCGCCCACGGCAGATCGAGGACCGACGTATGCCGCCCATACAGCGAGGCCATCACCGCCACCTCGGTGTAGGAGTTGATGCCCTCATCCAGCCACGCCTCTTCAAACTCGTTCGTCGCCACCATGCCGTACCAGTACTGGTGGCCGAACTCATGCTCCGCGGTAATCTCCGTGATGTGCGAGGGATCGAACCAGCTCGTGTCGCCTGTAATCAGCGTCGGATACTCCATGCCGCCGATCTCCGAACCCGGCTCCGGATCGATCAGCGTCAGCACCTTGTACGGATACGGTCCATACCGCACATCGAACTGCTGCATGCTCTTCTCGAGCACGTCCAGGTAGCGCGCGCCCGCCTTGGGCCCGTTGGCCTTCAGCGCCAGCACATGCACCTTCACCGGTCCTATGGAAGAGAGAAAGGTCCCATCCGTCACCACAAAGTGAGGGCTTGCCGCGAACGCGAAGTCGCCGACGTCTTCGGCATAGAAGCCCAGCGTCTTCGTCTTGTCGCCGTTGACGCTCTCACCGGTGGGCACGCCCGACGCACCGACCACGAATCGCTGCGGAATCGTCAGATGCACATTGAACGTGCCGAAGTCCGAGAAGAACTCCGTCGTCGAGTGGTACTGGTGGCAGTTCCATGCGCCATGCCAGAAGACGCCCACCTTCGGGTACCACTGCCCGCCCATCAGGAAGTCGCGCTTGTATCCGTTGCGCGCTACCGAGAGCGGAAACACATCGTGAAAGGTGAGATGAAACGTGATCGAATCGCCTGGAGCCAGAGGCCTTGGCAAGGTAATCTCGGCGACCGTGTGGTCCTGCTGGTTGCCATCGTCGGGAGCCGTAAAGTGCAGCGTCGAAGTCAGGTCGCCATAGCCGGTCGCGTCAATGTGCGCGATCTCGATCTTGCCCCGTTTCTCATCCGGATACTCGTTCTCCGTCTCGTTATCACGGATACCTCCGCCGAAGTGCGTCTCGCTCGTGAACGTCGACTCCGGCCGAAACGCGTTCAGGTAGAGATGAAACGGAAAGGTCGTCAGCGTCTGGCCTGTCAGGTTCTTGTAGACCAGCGTTTCGGTCGCGTCGAGTGTGTGGTGGTCCGGGTCGACCTTCGCCTCGATCGTGTAGGAAACCACGCGCGTGGAGAGCGGCACGGGGGAGTTCGTAGCACTCGTCTGCCCGCACACAGGCAGGGCAGCGGCGAGCAGAGTCGGCAGAACGAAGCAAAGGGGGCTGCGCATGGCTGTCATTGTAGAACGCCATTGCCGTCCGCCCGCCACAGTTCACTCGTCAATACTCCAAAGAGACGGCGCCTAAGACCAATTCGGGTCAAACCCGCGGCGGTAAGTGCGGCCACATGGTCAGGAAGGCGACGGACGTGCAGTCCTGTCAAAAAACCGAAGACCCGATAGAGCATGCCCACATAGAACCGCGCCGGCCAGCGCATCACGCCCGCCGGGATACGAAAGTCCGAGACCACCCAAAGCCCACCCGGCACAAGCCCCCCCGCAACACGAAGCGCCAGTGCATCGACCTCCGCCTGTGTCAGGCAATCGAGAAAGAAGTGCGTCGCCACCAGATCCGTACCAGCCTCGGGCACATAGTCCATCGCCTGCAACCGATGCGTCGTCACCCGCTCGCTCCTGGCACGTCGCTCGAGCAACGCAAGCATCGCCCCACTTGTGTCGACGGCATCGACCCGCACCCGCTCATTGCGGCGCAGAAGCTCCGCCACAAAGCGTCCGTCGCCGTCGCCGAGCACCAAAGCCTGCCTGCAATCCAGCATCTGCGGCAGAAAATACACCCGCGTTCGTTGCAGCAGAGGCCCCAGCGTCCCGTACTCCAGCCACCGGTATGGCCGCGCGATGCGGTCAAAGTTCACCGGTCGGGGAGCCTCGCTGGGTGTCTTTGCCATCGCTCCAGAATACCGTCGTGTCCGAGGAATTTTCATGTCACCGCACCGCCCTCCGTGATAAGACAGAACAATGCCTTACGTCCCTCCTGTGCAGCGCAAGCGAAAGCCCGGCGGCTTCGGCGATATTCTGCCGCGTGTCCTGCTTGGTGTGGCCGTGGTCTTTTATCTTCTCTGCTTCGTCCATCTGCGCGCGGACTTTCCCCACGGCACGCACTGGTACAGCTCCTCCATGACCACCAACGAAGGCTGGTACGCGGGCGCGGCGATCCACCACGTCGTCTTCGGCCACTGGTTCCTGCCCGACTCCTTCAACACCGCCGTCGCGCTTCCGGTATGGCCTCTTCTGCTGAGCCTCTGGTTCAAGCTGACCGGAGTCGGTATGGTCGCCGCCCGTACGCTTGCCCTGCTCGTCTACCTCGGCTCGCTCGCCGTCTTCTACTTTCTGCTCGGCCAGTATCGTCGCGGTCTCATGCCCGCCGTGGCCGTCGCGCTGATGGCCATCAACCCCTTCTGCTATGCCTTCGATCGCCTCGCCATCCTCGAGCCCCTGCTCGTTCTCCTCCTCATGCTCGGCCTCTGGTTCGCCTCGAAGATCCGCGATGAAGAGATCTGGAAGCAGGTCGCCCTCGGTGCCATCCTGTGGGTCATCGTCCTGACCAAGGCCTCCGGCTTTTTCCTCTGGCCGGCCATCCTCTATCACCTCATGACGACCATCGGCTGGCCGTCCTTCCGGACCATCCTCGCGATGCGTCGATGGCCGGACATGCGCCCCTTCCGCGCCGCGGGCATCGCCCTCGCCACCGCGCTCACGCTCTGGATCGTCTATCTCGCCGCCGTTCTGCCGCACCACTACGCGGACTTCCGCCTGCTCTTCGCCGTCTCCCCGGGCCATCTCCCGCACGATCTTCCCGACGCCACCCTCGACGCCATCACCACAGGCCTCTGGATGAGCCGCGCCCTCTGGATCTCGGCCCTCGGCATCATCTTCGTCTCGCTCTTCTGGCTGCGCGAGTTGTGGACGATGCCCATCTTCGGTAGCTGCGTCGTCACCATCGCCGGCTACCTCGGTGTCATCCTCTACCACGCCGATCGCGAGGCCGCCGACTACCTCGTCGTCGCCATCCCCGTCGTCGCTATCGTGCTGCTTGGCATCGATGCCCTGTGGCAGCGCAAGGTCGATGGCGTTGCCGCCTTCATCGCCGTGGTCCTCATCTTCACGTCCATGGCCATGATGTTCAAGACCGTCCGCTGGGTCTTCAAGCCGGAGTACACCCTCTTCGACGCCTCCGAAGGCATCGCCAACATCGTCCGTGCCGACCAGACCGCGAAGGCCCTTCTGCTCTCCAGCTCCGGCGACGACATCACCCTCATGACCGGCCTTCCCGCGCTCTGCGATCTCTACACCACGCACGGCCTCGACGCGCTGCTCGACCGCTACCAGCCAGGCTGGGCCGCGCTCTGGGACGGCCAGGACACCGCCCCGTTACAGAAGCACTACCGCCTGACAGAAAGGGCTCGCTACAAGGTCTACGACGACCCCACGCGCGACACGCTGGTCCTCTATCGCCTCGAAAAGCCCTAATCTCACTCGTTACCGGATCCAGAAGGGCAGCAATACCAAGGGCGCGAGCAAGACCGCATCCGCCGCCGCACGCAACGCTGGCCGAGCCATGCTTCCCCGCACCTCATCCAGTCCCATCAACCCCACCGCACTCAACCCCACCGCCGCCGGATACAGCCACTCCCCCCGCAAAGCGAGAGCCGCCGCCGCGAGGACCAGTCCGCCCGCCAGCAGCGAGAGCCGGCGCACCGCACGATGCGTCGTCCAGTGTGCATCCCGCTCCGGTTGCGGATGCTCCCACGCATAGATGTACAGGCAGTTCAAACAACAGAGCCCCGCGAACAGCACCGCATCCGGCAGCAGCGACAGCCGCAATCCGGGGTTGCGAGCCACCGTGGGGATAAAGGTAGCGGCCGCGAAGAAAGGCCCCACCATCAGCTCCTTCGGCAGCGCAATCCGTCGCCGTCCGCCCCGCAGCGGCGTCGCATGGATCAACACGAAATACCCCGCCATCAGCGCACCCTCGGTCAGGTAAAGATGGATGCTGTCCGAAGCCAGCCGGGGCAGCAATAACGCCAGCCCCACCGTGGCGATCGCCATTCCCACCCCGAACGCAGCTCGATGCCGGTGATGAAAGAAGTGCCGCGCCTCGAACTCCCCCGGCTCACCCAGAGGATCGAGCGCCCGCGTGTCCAGCAGACGATCCGCCGCATACAGCAGCCACACCGCCAGCCCCATCGCCACACCCGTCGCCACCGGCACCGCCGTGTGCGTCATCCGTGCCGTGAACATCGTCCACACCACCGCGACCATCGGCGCATCGAGCGAGAGCAGATGCCAAAGCACAAGCGGCGAGTTGCGTGCCTCCGCCAGCCTGGACTCGCTCTCCGAAGCCTCCGCGAACAGAACCTCGTCCAGCAGCTTCACTGCCCATCCACCCCGCGGGCATGCGCCCCCCGCATCCAGAACTCCGGATCAATGTCCGTAAACACGCTGTCGCGCCCCTCGATCGCCGCCAGCTTCTCCTCATCCTCGCGGCCAATCTTCGACGTCTCCACGAACGCCTCGAAGATCCGCTTCACGGCCTGGAACTGCGTATGGTGCGTGGCGAAACGCAACTCGGCGTAGTCCCGTGCCGCGCCCGTCGTGATGAGAAACTGCCAGTCCGAGGCCTCCAGCAATAGCAGTTCGCGGCACATCTGCTTCACGATCCGCGTCCCCAGCTCGCTACCCCGCCACACTCCTGCGCTGCATATCTCGCGGACCGCGATCTCTGCCGGATAAAGCTGCCCATACGTCCAGGTTGTCTCCGCATTCAGCCAGACGCGATCGTCACCGCCCGTGCCCCACGACCCCTCGTGCATCGTAATCGAGCCGCCCGTCCCATAGGCCGCGAGATAGTCCTTGCAACTGGTCAGCGCCACATCGCCCTGCGCCGCGAACGCCCTGCACACCGCCTCCAGCCACTCCGGCCCCTCGAACCACCAGTGCCCGAACAACTCCGCATCGAACGGTGCCGTCAGCACCGCCGGTTTCTCGCCCTTGGGACTCGCCGCCAGCGCCTCACGCACCATCTGCACGAAGTGCTCCGCATGCGTCCGGATGCGCTCCTCAGCCTGCTGCGGCCAATACGGCCTCTTGTCTTCCATCGGAACCCGCGCGCCTGTCACCTGCCAGTAGCGATGCCCCCCTGGATACCGCTTCTTATGGAAGTCCAGGTACTGCGCATCGCCCGGATACCCAATCTCGCCCGACCACACCTGCAGCCCCGTCTTCGGATCCCGCGCAAACACCGCCACCGCATGGTCCCGCTCGAAGGCGCCCTCGACCGTGTAAGCCTGGTACAGCGACCTCTGCGGAGCGTACGAAACCGGTGCCTCATCCTGACCGACGGAGTAGGGTGAAGCCGCGCGCGGCGTCTGCCCCACCAGGTGCGTATCGACAAAGAAGAAGTCCAGGTCCGATTCGCCAACCGCCTGCTCCACACCGATCCGCTCGAACCCGCCCAGCGAGGCGCCATCCGCGGCCTTGACCGGGTAGCTCCAGAACCCCGCCGGACGATACCCGCACTCCGGCACCCAGATCCCGCTCGGCGGCTTGCCGAAGTGGCGGATATATGTCTTCACCGCCGTGCGGATCTGTGCCCGCACGCTCTCATCCGTGCCCAGCAGCGGAAGGTAGCCATGCGTCGCCGCGCCGGTAATCACGTCGATCAGGCCCGCTTCATGAAAGCGCCGGAAGGCCGCGACGATGTTCTGCCCCACAGCCTCGAAGTCGTCCAATGCAGCCTGATAAAACGCTTGCCAGCGCCGGGCCATCCCGGCATAGGCCACCTCACCCGCCCCCGCGAAGACCGCCTCATCTTCCTTCGCCGCCTGAATTTTCCGTGTCACATACTTCGGAAACTCTGCCACGAACACCGGATGTACCATCTGCTCCAGCAGGATCGGTGACAAGTTGAGATTGAACTGCGCCGGAATGCCATCGCGGTGCAGATTGCCCAGCACGCGCAGCAGCGGCAGATACGTCTCGGCGGTCGCTTCGTGCAGCCACTCCATGCCATGGGGCCACGTACCGTGGTTTACCACATAGGGCAGATGGGCATGCAGCGTCAGCGTCAAAAAGCCAGCCGGTGTGTTTCGAATCTCGGTCAAAACGTGCAACCTCGTACAGGGTGAGAGGGGAGAGCCGCAAGCGAACTCAAGTGTACAGCCAAAGCAAAGAGCGGCAGGCCACCTTGGCCCGCCGCTCTTTGGATGCTGCTGCTCCGTCGCCGGACGCGCCGACTTGAGGATCGTGCCTTACTGATCGTGCCGCTGCAGATCGCCGTTCTGGCCGTTATTGCCCCCGGTCGGAACCCGCACGGTAATCGGCGAGGTCGTCGAGAAGCGCACCACGGATTCCGACACGATCTGCACCTGCTGGCCACGCGTCACCGTGTTCGCGCCCGCGCCCAGTGCACCGCCGGCACCCGCGCCGATCGCCGCACCCTTGCCGCCGCCGAAGATGCCGCCAAGGATCGCTCCAACCGCCGCGCCGCCGCCGATCTTCTCCGCCGTATTCTTGCCACGGCCCGTCCCTTCCTTGGAGAAGGCATCGGTCGAGATCGGAATCGTGTCGCCACGCCGCGAGAGGCTCGTCAGCGTCACGGCCAGGCGCGAGTTGCCGCTATAGTGGCCTGCATCCTTTGCATCGGTTACCTTGCCGGCCACGCGCGTGCCGGTCGGAAACGCAACCAGCCCGTCGACGATCACGTCGCTTGCTAGTGCGCCCGAGAAGCTTTCGCCCGGCTGCGTCGTCGCGCTATCCAGCGTCTGGGTCACGCGCACCGCCAGCGTGGTTCCCGACGGAATCGTCACATCGCGGAACGCCGGACGGGCGGGTGCCGGTGGCGGCGGAGGAGGCTGGTATGCCTGGGCCGGCTGTGTCGGCGGGGGAGCGGGAGAGTTCTGCTGCGGATAGTTCTGCGGTGGCGGTGTCCGCCGGTCGATCGGAGCCGGATGCTTCTCCACCTTCGCGATCCTGGGCGTCGGAGCTACCGGGGCCGGGGTAGGGGCAACCTCTACAGCGGCCGGTGCCGGTGTGGCAACTGGGGCTTCCTGGGTCACCGTCAGATTGTTGTTCACCACCCGGATGCCCGCCACCTGCGCGGCATCGTTCGCGGCCAGCGACCGCGCTGCTTCATTGGTCACGCTGCCGGTCAGACTCGCCACACCACCCACCACAGCCGTCTGGATCGGCTGTCCGGAAAGTCCGGCATCGGCCTGCAACTTGTTTTGGAGCGCGGTATTCAGCGCGGCATCGTCGACGGGCGGCGCACTCTTGCAACCGGCAACCGACAACACAAGCCCAAGGCCAAGCCCAGCGAGGCTTACCGAGCGGCGTACGAAATTCGTCTCGTTCTTCATAGAATTCCCCTTCGGAACCTTTCTCATGCGCGGGCCATACCTTCACTCCGCGGACGGTTAAGCGTACCTCTAAACGGCGCTTCCGTTTCACCTACTTTGACGCACCCCGTTACGTTTGCGGTGCTCCTTTTCGTGTCACCCTTCCCCCAGCCCCGCGAAGTCCCTGATATTCGCGCAACCTAATCCACCCGAAGGGCATCTTCCTGAGTGTGCAACTTTTCACCGGGAGCCGAAAAGCAGAATCAGAGACCTGCGGCGGCCCGGAGACACACCAGTTCCCGGATTTCTCGCATCAACCTCAACCGGATGCGTGAAATCCTGCTCCAACGAAACCCAAGTAGCGTAATCTTCGAACACACCGGCCAAGCCGATGTAACTCATACGAAGTAGAAAACAGGAGAAGCAACATGGCGGAAAACAACAGCGGAGTGAGCAATTTTGGCTGGTTCCTGGCAGGGCTTGGTATTGGCGCACTCGTTGGCGTGCTCTACGCACCGAAGTCCGGCAAGGAGACCCGCGAGGACCTGGTAGCCGGCGCACTCGACGCCAAGGAAAAGGCGAACGCCTACGCGCAGCAGGGTGTCCAGAAGGCCACCGAGTACTACGACACCGGCGTTGCCAAGGCCAGCGAAGTCTACGGCCAGGGCGTCCAGAAGGCCAATGAACTCGTCGGCCAGGGCAAGCAGGTTGCCGCCGACTACGTCGACAAGGGTAAGGAATACTACGAGAAGGGCCGCACCCAGTGGTCGCAGTATGTCGACAAGGGTAAGGACCTCATCGCAAACCAGAAGGAAGCCGTTCAGGCTGGTGCCGATGCCTACGTCGAGAAGACTCACGAAGTGGCGTCGTAACAATCTGCGGTTTGTTTGTGTTTCACGGATGGGGCGTGCCGCAGTGGCGGGCGCCCCTTCCTCATGTGGTGTAGCATCCTGAGCGGAGGCGGCTAAATGGTACTCGCAGCATTATGGTTACAGTCGGGGGAAGTGTCGGGCGATTACGTCAAATGGCTCACCGTCTTCGTGGGCATCCTTGCCTTTGCTCTGCTCTTTCAGGCACTCGGCATGGTCTTCTTTGCCATGCGTGCCGTCAGCGCGATGAAGGACTTGAAGTCCTCGCTCGATGAGGCCAAGGTCAAGGCTCTTCCGATGATGGGGAACATCTACGACATCACCCTCACCACGCAGGGTATCCTCACGGACCTCGCCCCCAAGATCAAGGTCATCAGCGAAAACGTGACGGAGACCAGCCATACCGTCCGTCAGACCGTCGGCCAGCTCGACAGTACCCTCCGTCAGACGGTCGAACGCGCCGCCGTGACCTTCGACGACGCTAACTTCCGAACGCAGCGGCAGGTAGCCCGCGTGGATGCCATGGTCGCCAGCACCCTCGCGGCGACCTCTGAGATCGGCGCCACCATCCACGAAGGCATCCGCGTTCCCATCCGCAAGATCACCGAAGTCGTGGCCCAGTCCAAGCACCTCATCGACAACATGATCGGCCGCGCCAAGGCAGTCGGAGCAGGCCTGAACGCCTACATCAATCACGTCAAGCCCACCGAGAAGCACGAAGACATCAACCGCGTCGACTGGTAATCAGCCCAGAACCCGCGTGCCCCACATCTCGCTTCCGAGGTGTGGGGTTTTTCATGGTCCCTCAGCTATTCCGGTTCACAATCCAGCCACCGCCCACAACCTCATCCCCCTGGAAGAAGATCGCGGACTGTCCCGGCGTAATCGCCCGCTGCGGCTCGTCGAAGACCACATGCGCGAGCCCTTCGCCAGCCGGAGAAAGCGTTGCCCACGCAGGCTCATGCCGATGGCGAATCTTGGCCTCCACGCGAATCGGCTCCGTCAGCTCTGCAATGGAGATCCAGTTCAGCCGGTCCGCATAGAGCTCCGTTCCCATCAACTCGGCCTCGCTTCCCACCGTCACCGCGTGGCTCTCCGGATGAATCTGCAGCACATACAGCGGATTCGGGCTGGTCAACCCAAGCCCCTTCCTCTGCCCCACCGTCACGGTATGGATCCCCGCATGCTTCCCCAGCACTTCGCCGGCGGTCGAAACCAGTTCGCCCGAGAGATCCGGCTGCTCCTCGCCCACATCCTCCAGATACGCTGCCAGAAACGCTGAGTAATCGCCGCCGGGAATAAAGCAGATCTCCTGCGAGTCGGGCTTCTTCGCCAGCGCCAGTCCTGCATCCGCTGCCATCTGCCGCACCACCGGCTTGGTCATCTCGCCCAGCGGAAACAGCGTGTGCGCCAACTGGTCCTGCGTCAGCCCAAACAGAAAGTAGGTCTGGTCCTTCGACCGATCCGCCGGCCGAGAAAGAATCCACCGCCCGCGCGCCTCGTCGTAGTGATTCCGCGCATAGTGGCCGGTGGCGATGCGATCCGCGCCAATCTGCCGCGCGGTGATCAGCAGCGCATCGAACTTCAGGTGGTTGTTGCAGAGTGTGCAGGGAATCGGCGTACGCCCAGCCAGATACTCGCTCACGAACGGCTTCACCACCTCGTTCTCGAACCGCTCCTCCTGGTTCACGAGGTAGTAGGGAATCCCCAGGTGCTCCGCCACACGCCGTGCGTCGTAGACATCGTCGATGGAGCAACACCGGCCCTGTACTGATTCCGGCATCCCTTCGTGTCCGGCCAGCCGCCTCTGGTTCCAGAGCTGCAGGGTCAGCCCGACCAGCGTATGCCCCTGCTCGCGCAGAAGCGCGGCAACGGCGGAGGAATCGACTCCTCCGGACATGGCAACGGCAATGGTCTCAGGCGCAGACATCCTGCATATATTTTACGCCGACCAGCGACAGGCCCATCGCGAAGCATTCACACGTCACGAAGTGACCGCTCCGCGCGCAGCGGCCCGTCTGGCACGACTACTCCGTTTCCTTCATAAACGCCGCCAGATAATCCTTCCAGATCGCCGCCACCGTATGCGTTCCATGCCCCCGCGTGGCGTCCGAAGTCGGAATCAAAATAAACTTCGCCCGCGGCATCGCATGCACCATCTTCTCCGCGATCCCCAGCTCCGGCGGATTGATATAGTCGTCCGCCGAGTTGATCCAAAGCACCGGCACGGTAATCGTCCCCAGCTTCGGTGTCGGGTTATAGTTCCGGCTGGCGTTCACGTAATAGATCATGTCGTTCGCGTCCGTCCGGGCCATCGTCCCAGCCAGATATTTGTCGACATAAGCCTCCGCCGCCGCCCGAGTAGGCGCCGCCTTCTGCATCTGCAGCGGGCTCGAGCCCATCACCAGCAGCATCTCGTTCGCGGTCCGCAGCCCCTGGACGGGCTCGCTCTTGTACTCCCCGCCCATCCACGCGGGATCGTTCCTGATCGCCGAGATCGTCATATACCGCATCATCCGGTTCCGCCCCGCCAGCTCCACCGGCAGACACGCAAACGGGGCCAGCGCTTGCGCATAGCCCTGATACGTCTCGCCCCACACAAACGCCTGCATGCACCCCATCGACGTCCCCAGAACCAGCCGCAGATGGTCGACCTTCATCCCTTCGGTCAGCATCATGTACTGCGACCGCACCATGTCGTCGTAGTCGTACTGCGGAAACTTCGCGTGCATCCCATCGGAAGGCTTGCTCGAAGTGCCCTGACCGATATCGTCCGGCAGAATCAGAAAGTACTTCGTGATATCGAGCACCCCACCCGGCACAAACAGCACCTCCGAGAACACCGGATTCAGCAGCGAGTGAGCATCCCCGCCCGTGCCATGCAGCAGCAGCACCGCGTTATCCACATGCCCGGCGGCGTCCTTGTGCGGTGTGCCCAGCGTCAGGTAGTGCAGCCGCAGACGGTCGATCGTCTCGCCATCCTTGAACTGGAAGTGGTTGATCGTATACGTCCCATCGACGGTGGGCCAGGCCTGCGGAGCGCCCTTCGGCGCCAGCGCCTGACCCAGCAAAGAACCGGAAAACGCGACAAGAGAGAGCAGGGCGGCAAGACATTTCATCGAAGAACGCTCCAGACAAAGACAGGATGCGTAATATATTACTCGACCCGCCACCACCGCTCGCTTCAGCCCACGCTGACCGGACGAAGCACGCCCAACACCCGGCTCTCCGGCCGCAGCCACCACGACGCCAACGTCAGCACGGTCAGGATCAGCGGGGCGATCACATGAAATCCATACGCCCCATACCCGCCCACCGCCGCGCACGACGCAGACGCCCCTGTCAGGTCGAAGAAGATCCCCGCATAGGCCCACTCCTTCAGCCGCGGATACCGGGGCGCCACGATCGCAATCGCCCCCAGCACCTTCCAGAACCCAAGGATGACCATGAAGTAGATCGGATAGCCAAGCACCGGCACCGTGCCGTGCAGGTCGCCGCGCAGCATCGACATCTGCGCGGCCCCTCCACTCCCGATAAAGAAAGCCACCAGCGCGGTCGTCGTCCAGTACGGAACGCTTCCCCTCATAGCTCCTCCGCCAGTTTGTCCAGCTTGCCCAGGAACCCCTGCCATCCGTACTTCGCGCCCTTGTAGGCCATGTCCTCCTCCGACCGGAAGCCCGCCTGCTCCATCCGCAGATGCGTCCCGCCCTCGGTCGGCGTCAGCGTAAAGGTCACCACGCTCTCCAGCCCCATCGAGTCCCAGCGATACGAGAGCTTTGTCTTCGGCTCCACCGCCAACACCTTCGACTCGATGATCCCGTCCCAGCCCTGCACCGGCGTTGAACGGAACTGGAACCCATGCCCCACCACCGGCTGAAACTCGTTCTTCATCAGCCACTGTGCAATCAGCGGGCTCTCCGTCAGCGCACGCCATATCTTGTCCGGCGTGTGCGCCATCTCGCGCTCGATCACGAGAGTGCGTGTTGCGGTCGTATCGCTCATCTACTCCATCCTTTCCAGTAACTGCTCCAGTTGGTCGAAACGGTCGCGCCAGAACGCGCCGTACACATTCATCCAATCCACCAGAGGCCCCAGCGCCAGCGGCTCCGCGCGATAGTGCGTCTCGCGGCCATCCCGCCTGTGCTGCACCAGCTTCGCTCGCTTCAGCGCCGCCAGGTGCTTCGAGACCATCGGCTGCGAAACCCCCGCGCGTTCGGTCAGGGCATGCACGGTCTGCTCCCCATCGCGCGTCAGCCGTTCGAAGAGAGCCCGCCGGGTGGGATCGGAGAGTGCCTTGAAGACGTGATCCGGGTTCGCTGCCATGAAGAAAACCATAACCATATGGTTATTGATTGTCAACCACTCTATTCCAAAATAAAAACGGGGGACAGCCGAAGCCGTCCCCCGTTCCTTCGCCCTGCCTGCGGCGTTACTCCGCCGTGTGCCCTCCACGCTCCTTCGCCACCGAAGCAGGATCCGGCGTCGTCAGTGGCTTGGTGATCTCGTCCAGCAGATCCGGAGTCCCTTCCACCCGCACCAGGGCCGGATATTTCTCACCCTCGAAGTAAGGCAGATCCACCACGTTGATGAACGTCTCCGTCTGTACGATCAGGTGGATCGGCTCAGTCTTGCCCTTCGCCGCCACCACTGCCGCCTTCAGCCCGTCGCCCGAATACACCACGCCGTTCACCGCGATGATCTTCCCGCCCGGAGCCAGTTTGGCCTTGTCCGCCGGGCTACCCCAGCGCACATCGGCAATCGCGCCCTCGGTCGAGACCCGCAGTCCAAGCGAGTACCAGACATTCACGCCGCCGCGTCCACGCCCAGCCGTGGGAGCATCGCTCGCCGGATGATCCTGGTACACCAGCTTGTACCCGCCCTGCTCGATTCCCTCGGTATTCGCATGCGCGTTCAGCGACGTAATCCGCGTCTTCAGGAACGTGGCCCAGTCGCACTTCACCACCTCGTTCAGATCCTTCACCAGCTCGTCGAACTCATAGGGCACAATCAGCGGTCCGGTATTGCCGCCCTTGCCCAGGAAGATGTGCTGGAAGTCCGTCAGCGACTTCTTCCCATCCGTCAGCTTGCGGATCGTCGTGTCGGCGTCCAGCCACAGCAGCTCGCCCTCCTGGTAGTAGTCCTGCCCGCGCTTCCAGTTCGACCACGCCGGATTCCCACCGCGCAGAACGCTTGCCGCAATCGCCGTATCCTCCGTATTGCGCCAGATACGCCCGGACTTATAGTCCAGCGAGCCCGCCGATGCCGCCAGGTCGTTCCTGTACTGCGCCTGCGTCTTCAGCCCCGAACGCGCCGCGAGGACATTGCCCATATACTGCGTCATGCCCTCATAGACCCAAAGCAGATCGCCCTGCTCCGGCTCCTCGAACGTAGGCTGGTACAGCCGCGCCGGACGGCGGTACTTGCCGTTCCAGGAGTGCGTAAACTCATGTGCCAGAAGGTCCGCATCCGCAAGCTGTGAGGTCTGCGTGGCAAACGACTTCTCGTTCACCCCGTTATCCGAAGACTGACCATGCTCCAGCCCCTCGCCGCCCGCGACATCGGAAAGCGTCAGCAGAAAGTGGTAGGTCGTGTAGTGCCGCGAGTTGTACGCCGCACCCGTCTCATGGACGAGGTTGTTCAGCTCCGCCAGCAACTGCGGTCGCAGGTTGGAGTCCTCGGGCTGGTCCGACACCACGTCGATATAGTGCTTCGGCATCACATCCGGAGCCAGCGGAAACTCACGGAAGTACTGCCCCGCGATCACCGGTGAATCCTGCAACTGCTCCACCGAGAGCACGCCATACTTCTGCGTCGTCCCCGGCAGCCCGCTGTTCAGCGACGGAACCGCCGGTCCCATCGGAATCAGCGCCGTGCCCTGTCCCCAGCCCGTCGGAACGGTCACGCTGGGCTCGACCAGAATGTCTTTCACCGGCGTCCCTACCGGATACAGCAGCAGCTTCTCCCACTCCAGCACGGCCATCTTCTGCGTCGCGCGCGAGGTCACAATGCAGTCCAGGTGAGCGTGCAGCGTCTTCACGCCCTTCGGCACCGTCACGTGGAATTGGTAGAGATTCACATCGTCCCGGCGCCACGGCAGCACGGTCCCGTTGGCCGTAAACACCACGCCCGTAATGTCATCCACCGGCCCGGTCGGCCTGTGGTTGCCCGGAATCCACTTCGGCGTCGTCAGCGTGATAGGCCCCGCCGTGACCGGAATATCGACCTCAGCGTGATACAGCTTGCGCGGCCCCTCGGTCAGGTCGGCGGTAATCTGGATCGGGGTCGTCTTGTACGGCTGGGCGGCAGCCGTGGCGAGCAGCGCCAACGGCAGCAGGGAAGCGGCAAAGCTCTTCATAGTGCGGGTATTTCCTCTCAAAAGACCTTGGATGGCTTAAAGGACGAACCCGCGCCCTGGAAAGTCTCCAAAGCGCGGGCCCTAAGATATCAGCAGCAAAACCGCCAAACTAAAGTGCAGCCTCGATCGCCGCCACCACTGCCGGATCGTCCGGCGTGACCTCCGGCGAGAACCGTGCCACCACCTTGCCTTCGCGGTCCACCAGGAACTTCTCGAAGTTCCAAAGCACCTCGGGTGCCTCGGTTGTATCCAGACCCTTCGGGTTCAGATAGCCCTTCAGGTTCTCCCGCATCGCGCCTGGATTCGGCGTGTACGCCTCGGGCTTTGCCGCCGTCAGTGTTGCGTACAACGGATCCTTCTCCGGACCTGTCACCACGATCTTCGAAAACATCGGAAAGTCGACCGCAAACGTCATCCGGCAGAAACTCGCGATCTCCTCGTTCGATCCCGGCTCCTGCTCGGCAAAGTCGTTTGCCGGAAAGCCCAGCACGACAAATCCCGAGTCCTTGAACCGGCTGTACAGCTTCTCGAGCGCGTCGTACTGCGGCGTAAGTCCGCACTTCGAGGCGACGTTCACAATCAACAAAACCTTGCCCCGGTACTCGGCAAGCGTCGTTCCCTCGCCGGAAATCGTGTGAACCGGCAATTCATAAAGTGCGCTGGCTGACATGGAAAAACTCCTCAAAATCGGTGGTAAACAACAAGATTGGACGCTTCAAAAAACGTGAGGAAGCGTAATTTCAACAAAAAAACCGCATTTCTGTTCGATTATAGGAGTGGGATGCATAATTTCTCATAGAACCGTTCCAGATAGGTCTAGGATACGTCTGGTTATGTCGATTCAGGATCGTGTTTTTGGAAAACCGTTAGCAACCAGTGAAGAACGTGCCGAGCACATCGGCGTCGCAGCAGGAATTCCGATCTTCGGTCTCGATGCCCTCACCTCCGCGGCCTACGGACCGGAGGCCGCGATGGCTCTGCTCATCCCGCTGGGCCTCCTCGGCACCACCTACATCCTGCCCATCATCTCGACCATTCTGGTCCTGCTTGTCATCGTCTTCTTCAGCTACCGCCAGACCATCCAGGCCTACCCCTCCGGTGGCGGTTCTTACACCGTCGCGACGGAAAACCTCGGCCACGGCGCCGGCCTCCTCGCCGCCGCCGCCTTGATGATCGACTACATCCTCACCGCCGCGGTCGGCATCTCCGCCGGCGTCACGGCCCTCACCTCGGCCGTCCCCGGTCTCCAGCCCCACACGCTTCTGCTCTGCCTCTTCATCCTCGCCATCCTCACGGTGATCAACCTGCGTGGCGTCAAGGATACGGGAACCGCCTTCATCATCCCGACCTTCCTCTTCATCGGAACCCTCCTCACCCTCATCGTCGTCGGCGTCTACAAGACTTACGCCGCCGGTGGACACCCGCTTCCCGTCTCGCCCATCCCCCCGGCTCTTCCCCAGACCGTCAAGTACCTCGGCTACTGGCTCATGCTCAAGGCCTTCAGCTCCGGATGCGCCGCCATGACCGGCGTCGAGGCCGTCTCGAACGGCGTCATGGCCTTCGGGGAGCCCCGCGCCAAGCGCGCGCAGCAAACCCTCACCATCATCATCGTCATCCTCATCGTGCTGCTCTACGGCACTGCCTGGCTGGCCAAGCACTACGGCATCATGGCGATGAACCCCGACGAGACCGGCTACCAGAGCCTCCTCTCCCTCCTCGTCACCGCCGTCTTCGGACGCGGCTGGTTCTACTACACCACCATGGGCTCGGTCCTCCTCGCCCTCGCGCTCTCCGCCAACACCGCCTTCGCCGACTTCCCCCGTCTCGTCCGCGCCATCGCCATCCAGGATTACCTCCCGCACGTCTTCATCCTGCGCGGCCGACGTCTCCTCTTCTCGCACGGCGTCTACGCCCTCACCACCTTCACCGCCATCATCCTCATCCTCTTCAAAGGCGTCACCGATCGCCTCATCCCGCTCTACGCCATCGGAGCCTTCCTCGCCTTCACTCTCTCGCAGGCCGGCATGGTCATCCACTGGAAGAAGCAGGAAGGCGACCACAAAGGCCGCGGCTGGCACATGTTCGTCAACGGCATTGGAGCCGTCGCCACCGGCATCACCACCTGCATCGTGCTGGCCTCGAAGTTCATGTCGGGAGCCTGGGTCACGGCTCTCCTCATTCCCATCCTCATCCTCCTCATGCTCGCGGTGAAGCGCCACTACAACCGCATTAAAGCGGAGATGGCCGAGTGCGCGCCCATCAACCTCGATAACCTCGAACAGCCCCTCGTCGTCATCCCCATGGCTCGTTGGGACCGCATCACCGAGAAGGCTCTCCGCTTCGGCCTGTTGATGTCGAAGGAGGTCAAGGTCGTTCACATCCACGCCGAGGGCGAGGGTGACCCAGGCCTTGAGCATCAGTGGGACGACATGATCATGGCTCCCCTCCGCGCCCATCACATGCAGGAGCCCGAACTGGTCACGATCACCTCCTCCTACCGCTTCATCCTGCAGCCGTTGATGGAATACATCCTGGAGTTGGAAGAGCAGAACCCCGGTCGCAAGGTAGCCGTCCTGCTGCCCGAACTGGTCGTCCGTCACTGGTGGGAGAACGCCCTCCACAACCAGCGCGTCCAGCTTCTAAAACTGCTCCTCCTGGTACGCGGCAACCAGCGCATCGTGGTCGTCAACATCCCCTGGTATCTCTAGCCCAGCCACCAAACCGGGTGCCCCACATCTCTCTTCTGCGATGTGGGTTCCGAACCTGATCCCGAAGCAAAGGGAAGCGAACGAATCGTCGCGCTCAGGGGCGTGGCGTTCGCGGCCGTCTCAAACTCATCGCCGAGGTACCCTGAGCTCCGGGCTTCTCCGAGGATCGCTTCTGGAATCGCGATACCGCCTCTTCGAGCCCACAATATCCATACTTTGGCCCACGATATCCATGCAAAAGACCACAAATTAGTGTCCAAAACGATCGGGAACGGTTTGTGGTGAAACATTGGGATTTTCGCGCTGCCAAACCGTAAGTCCTTTAGAACACTAGGATGCGGGTTAAACAACAACGTTGCACCAGAAACGGTGCAACGTGTGTCCCACTTTACAGCGAGAGGTCCGACCTCTAGGCGGCGGGCATCGACCGTAGACGGACCACAGCATCCGCAATCAACCCGATTGCCAGGTCGATCTCCTCGGGGGTGTTCAGCCGAGAAAGCGAGATCCGTACGCTCCCTCGAGCCCGCACCTCGCCCATCCCCATCGAGAGCAGCACATGCGACGGCTTGGTCGCGCCGGACATGCAGGCGGATCCACCGCTGATCGCAACTCCCTTTAGATCCAACGCGATGACCAGCGCCTCCGCCTCCACGCCCTCGAAGAACATGTTGGTCGTATTCGCAGCGCGCGGGCTTCCCGCACCGTTCACGCCCACGCCTGAGCCCACACGGGCGATGACGCCCTGCTCCAGCCGGTCCCGCAACGCACCAAGCTCCGCGGGCCCGCCTTCCGCCATCCACTCCCACGCCAGATCCGCGGCCTTGCCCAGACCGACGATCCCCGGAACGTTCTCCGTTCCAGGCCTCCGTCCGCGCTCATGCTGCCCGCCAAAGAGCATCGGAGCCAGCGCCGTCTTCTTGCGCAGATACAGGATCCCGGTCCCCTTCGGCGCGTACATCTTGTGTCCCGAAAGACTCAATAAATCAATATCCTGCAGCTTCTTCAGATCGATCGTCACCTTGCCCGCCGCCTGAATCGCATCGGTATGGAACAGCGCGCCACCCGCATGCGCCACCGCCGCGAGCTCCGCGATCGGCTGCACGACACCCGTCTCGTTGTTCGCCAGCATGATGGTCACCAGCTTCGTATGCGGCTGCATCGCTGCGCGTACGGCCTCGGGATCGATCAGCCCCCCCAGCGTGGGAGGAATCAGCGTGACCTCCACCCCGCGCTTCCGCAGCGCCTCCGCGGTGTTCAAGATCGCGTTGTGTTCGATGGCCGATGTGATCATGTGGACCTTCTCGCCCGCGTCGACAAACGGCTGCAACACCCCGAAGATCGCCAGGTTATCGCTCTCCGTACCGCCCGAGGTAAAGATCAGCTCTGCCGGCGTGCATCCCAGCAGCCGTGCCACCGACTCCCGCGCCTGCTCGACCGCAGCGCGCGCACCCTGACCCGCCTGGTGAATCGAGCTCGCATTGCCGAACTGTTCCATCCAGTAGGGGTTCATCGCCGCGACCACCTCGGGAAGCAGGGGAGTCGTCGCATTCGCATCCATGTACATTCTTGCCATACCGTCAGTCTACCGCTCTGCCTTGCCTTGCCTCGCGTCACGGCTTTGCGGGCGCGCTGCGGATGAGTTCGTCGAGCGTCGCATCCGGTATCCCAGCCGGGGGAGGAGCCCCGCGCAGCACATACGTATAGCCGATCGCCACCGTGTCCGACCGGTACCGCGTGCTGCGGTTGTAGTAGCCGGAGAAGGTCATATGCCCGCCCATCGGGACATCCATCGAGGTGATGATGCCATTGTCCTCGGCGATCTTGCGCCCCGTCACCACCAGAATCTTCTCATTCCGCGGAGACGGAGCATAGATCTTCTGGTCCCCGACCGGCAACTGCTCATAGGCCCCCACATCGAAGCTCGCCCCAAGCGGCAGAGACATCCCGACGCCGATCTGGTAGTGCGAAAGCGGTCCCTGCGAGGGTTGGTAGTTTTTGGTCGAGATCCGGTTCACCAGCGAGGCGTTGTCGCCCATCCCGATGTCCAGGTTGGGAGACAGCTTCCAGACCGGCACATCGAAGTGGTTCGTAAAATCGAATGCCGTCAGCCCTGTGGTCAGGCCATCCTTCGCATCCCCGGTGGGAATCGCGAGGGCAGCGGTTGCCTGGTACTCATAGTGCTCCGGGGCGAAGTGCATGTGGCCCGCAAGCACCACGTCACCCATCTCCCCGCGGGTCGGCACCAGCAACGCATTCGGCTTGGGCCGTGCCTTGGTGGTCGGGGCCAGGCGAAAGAAGTAGATCGGAACGCTCACATCGGCGTTGAACGTGTCGTTGAAGGCGTAGCCCAGTGCGGGTGTGATCGACGTTCCCCAGCCGGTGTAGTCGTCGTGTACGCCCGATACCGTGAAGCCGGCGTTGAAGCCCTTCAGGACGGACGAAAGCCCCGGAACATCCGGGACTTCGGATTCTTTGGTGGGAGTGGGGGTCGCGACCGCACCCTGCTCGGCCTTCGGCACTGCCTGATCCAGAAGTTTCAGGGTTTCATCGGCGGAGTGCAGAGACTGCTCGACCGACCGTGACTTCTGTGCCACGGGTTTACCCTGCGCCACGGCAGCCAGCGAAACAAGCAGCAGACTGGCGAGGCAGAGACATCGATCTGGCAAAGCAATCACCCCGGAAGTCCTTCCGTTCCAGCATTTCACCTTTTCAGGCGGCACGCCAGAAGGAGAATCATCCGGGGTGATGGAAAGCTACCGGCTCGCGACCGGAATGTAGGGCGCCGGGTAGGCGGGGCCGGTGTATTCGGCGCGCGGACGGATCAAGCGGTTGTCATCATGCTGCTCGATCACATGCGCAGCCCAGCCTGCGATGCGGCTGACGGCGAAGATCGGCGTAAACAGGTCGATGTCGATGCCCAGCGTCGTGTACGTGCTGGCGGAGTAGAAGTCGACGTTGGCGTTCAGCTTCTTCTCGCCCTTCACAAACGCCTCGATCTTCTGCGACAGATCAAACCATTTCGTATTTCCGGCGGCGGTGCCGAGTTCCTGCGACATCTTGCGGAGGTGGGTCGCGCGGGGGTCTTCGGTGTGATAGACGCGGTGTCCGAAGCCAGAGATCTTCTTCTTTTCGGCAAACATCTGCTTCACGTACTCGACCGGGTCGGCTCCTGCCGCGTCGATCGCGTACAGAAGGTGCATCGTGGCCTCATTGGCACCGCCATGCAGAGGCCCCTTCAGGGCTCCGATGGCGCCCGTAATGGCGGAGTGCATGTCGGCCAGCGTCGCGGCGATGACGCGCGCGGCAAAGGTGCTGGCGTTCAGTTCGTGGTCGGCATGCAGAATGAGCGCCACATCGAGTGCCTTGGTGGCGGTCTCGGAGGGCTTTTCGCCGTTCAGCATCCAGAGGAAGTTTCCAGCGTGGGAGAGGCTCTTGTCGGCCTCGACGATCTCCTTGCCCTTGCGAATCCGGTCGAACAGGGCGACGATCATCGGAATCTGTGCGGTGAGGTGGAAGGCTTTTTTGACGTTGGCGTCGTGCGCCGTGGACTTCTCGTCGGCTTCGTACATGCTCAGCAGCGAGACCGCCGTACGCAGCACCTCCATGGGAGTGGCCGCGGACGGCACACGCTTCAGGAAATCAATGATGGCCGGGTCGATCTCACGGGCCTCGGCGAGCTCTTTCGAGAAGGCCGCGAGCTCGTCCGCCGTGGGCAGCTTGCCATTCCAGAGCAGGTAGGTCGTCTCCTCGAAGGTCGACTTGGTCGCCAGCTCGTGAATATCGATTCCGCGATACGAAAGAACGCCTGCATCCCCGTCAATCCAGCAGATGGAGGAGGTTGTGGCGACGATGCCTTCGAGACCTTTTGACGCAACCGCTGTAGACATGGGCAATCCTTGAGAAACGACGGTGAAAGTACATTCGGTTATAGCGCAGCGAAGAAAGCGTTGTCATGTTTGTGGTGCGAATATCGGCCGAAGTGTGCGAAAAAGGCACTTCCTCCCCAAGAATGGCTGCACTACGCATACCTCTTCGGACCAATCTGGCATGAGCCGTGCCGCTTTGGTCTGACCAATGAGGCAGAACAGCCAGGCCTTTTTCGCCATAAAAGAGGCCGCAACGGCGCGTCTCCGGAAGTATGGATTTCTAAAGAAGTTAGCGACCGTCGATGCAAAAAAGCCAATGTTCCACCAGAGACGTTTCGGACCTGAAAACGTGGTGAAATGCATGGATATTGCTGGTTCACTGCCTGGAAAATGTGGCCAGAATTCCGTCAGTCTATCTTGGACTGCTCCTCCAGAAACCGGCTCGGCGAAAACGCGCTGAGGTCGACCACGGATTCTTTTCCCTCCAGCAGGTCGGCGACGACCTTTGCCGTTCCCGGAGCCAGCAGCATCCCATTGCGGTAGTGGCCCGTGGCGATCAGCTTCCTACGGCTCCCGTCCGCCCATCCCATCAGCGGCAGGTAGTCCGGCGTAAACGGGCGCAGCCCGGCCCACTGGTCGAGAACGGGACAGGCGTCTTCATCCGCCAGCACCGGCAGAAACTCCGCCGCCATCGCACGCAGGGAGGCGAGGCTTGCCGCATCGGTTGTCGTGGAAAACCCAGCGTCCTCTACCGTTGCGCCGATGACCACCTGTCCGGCGCGTGGTCCATGCAGGCGTGGCACGACGTAGATCTCCGGTGTCCTGACCACGAAGTCGATCGGAACGCCATGCGGCATCTTTACCGCAAGCATCTGTCCTTTGCGCGGCTTGACCGGGGCGTTGCTCCATGCGCCCATCGCGTGGACGATCCGGTCCGCGCGTATTTCGCCGGCGTTGGTTTGCACGGCGACTCCATCCTTGGACTCGCCGACGGTCTGAACGGCTGTGTCTTCCAGAAGACGGATTGGCGTTGCCTCGACGGCGGCACGAATCGCCGGCGCAAGCTGCCGTGGGTCAAGCGACCACTCGGAGAGTTGCTGGAAGCGCAGTTTGCCGGAGGAGAAACCTTCTGGAAATCCTGTGGATTCCAGAAAAGCGTTGCCTTCCAGGGCCTGCAGCGTCAAACTGGTCTGGAAGGGAACGGGCCGTCCTCCAAGCCTCTCGATCTCAACCAGGAACTCCGTGTAACGGGCGATGCTCAGTTGAGACAGTGCAGTGAGTTCCACCGGGTTTTCGGGATCTTTCGCGGCCAGCATTCCGGCGGCCGCCTGCGATGCCTCCCGAAGCGCCGTTCCCCGTTCCAGCACCGTTACCCGAGCTCCACGACGATGGAGCTCCAACGCAATCGACAGACCAATTATCCCGGCCCCGGTAACACAAACGTCGCAATCGAGCATCTAACTATTTTAGTTTGGAAAGGCCCTGCATCATCACTGGCCCAAGAACGTTTGGCCTCTGTTCTTCGATCGTCGAGGAGCGGGGACGAACTGATCGTGGAGGAATAGAACGTATGAGCGTTAACGAAGAGAAATACGTAGAACAACGCGAGGCTTCGGGCCCGCTGATCACGGCTGTCGTGGCCGTGGTGCTCGCAGTCGGCGCGCTTATCTGGTGCTTCGGTCTGCACAACCATCTGGAGACCGATGAGGCGAACCTCGCGACCGCGACGCAGCGCAACATCGAGCTGGCCAAGAAGCTGGAAGCGACCAACGCGCAGTTGCAGGCCACCAGCGAGACGCTGGGACAAAGCGTCGGCATGACCCAGAAGCAGCTTGAAGCGCGCGCGACGGCGATTATGGCGGCGCAGCGCGCGTCCACGGCGAAGATCGAGCATGAGCAGGAGGTGAACGCCAAGCAGATTGGCGCGGTCGCCAGCGATGTCTCGGCCGTGAAGACGGACGTGGGCGGCGTGAAGACCGATGTTGGTGGCGTGAAGACCGATGTGGCTTCCACGAAGCAGGATCTCGAAGACACCAAGGTGCAGTTGCAGCGTGTGGTTGGCGATGCCGGCGTGATGAGTGGCCAGATTGCCACGACGCATGCGGAGCTTGAAGTGCTGAAGCACAAGGGCGATCGCAACTACTACGAGTTCACCCTGCACAAGGGACAACAGCCCCTGCTGCTTTCGAGCATCAAGCTGCAGTTGAAGAAGGCCGACGAGAAGCACTCGAAGTTCACGCTCAACGTCAGCGCGGATGACAAGAATATCGAGAAGAAGGACAAGGGTCTCGACGAACCGGTGCAGTTCTATACGGGCAAGACGCCCGTGCTGTACGAGCTGGTCGTCAACCAGATCTCGAAGAACCAGGTTACCGGCTACCTTTCCACTCCCAAGGGTGCATCCTAAGGGATTGCCTGAACGGCATGCATGGCACTTCCAAACTGCAAGCGGGGGACGCATCGTGCGTCCCCCATTTTCCTTTAGGCGAGAGGCCACGCGTTGTGAACTGGACGTATACTTTCCGGCTGGGAGTCTTCGATGCGTGATGTCGTGATCGTCTCCGCCGCGCGTACGCCGGTGGGCAAGTTTTTAGGCAGTCTTGCGGGTCTCTCGGCGGTGGAGCTTGGCGCGATCGCCGTTCGAGAGGCGGTTCGTCGCGCCGGGATCGATCCTGCGAGTGTCGAGGAATGCGTGATGGGATGCGTTCTTTCGGCTGGCCTGGGGCAGAATCCCGCTCGTCAGTCCGCCCTGCGGGCCGGGCTTGCGGATACCGTCTCCGCGCTGACGATCAACATGGTGTGCGGCAGCGGCTTGAAGGCTGTTGCACTGGCTGCGCAGGCCATCCAAACCGGAGCTGCGGAGGTTGTCGTCGCCGGGGGGATGGAGTCGATGTCGAATGCGCCGTATCTGCTGCCGGGTGCGCGGAAGGGCTTTCGCATGGGCGATGCGGCGGCGGTGGACTCGATGGTGCGGGATGGGTTGTGGTGTGCGTGTGATGACCAGCATATGGGCATGACCGGGGAGCTCGTCGCGGAGAAGCATGGCATTACACGCGAGCAGCAGGATGCGTATGCGCTGGCTTCGCATCGCAAGGCGGCTGCGGCGTGGGCGGAGGGGCGGTTCGATGCCGAGGTGGTGCCGGTGGAGATTGCGGGGAAGAAGGGGGCGACCCTGTTTACTCGCGATGAAAGTATCCGGGAGGATACGACGCTGGAAGCGCTCGCGGCTCTTCGACCTGCTTTCAAGAAGGACGGGACGGTGACGGCGGGGAACGCTCCGGGGGTGAACGACGCCGCGGCGGCGTTGGTGGTCATGTCTGCGGAGAGGGCCTCGACGCTGGGGTTGAAGGTGCTGGTAAGGATCAAGGCGCAGGCCACCAGCGGAGTGGCGCCAAAGTGGGTGATGCTCGCACCGGTGACCGGCGTGCAGAAGGTTCTGGCGAAGGCGGGGTGGAGCAGGGAAGAGGTAGATCTCTACGAACTCAACGAGGCCTTCAGCGTGCAGGCTCTGGGGGTGATGAAGGAGCTCGGACTCGACCCTGCGAAGGTGAATGTCAATGGAGGCGCGGTGGCCATCGGGCATCCGATTGGGGCGAGCGGAGCGAGGGTACTCGTGACGCTGGTGCATGAGATGGTGCGGCGGGGGGCGAAGAAGGGGGTGGCGGCGCTTTGTCTGGGTGGGGGGAATTCGGTGGCTCTGGCGGTGGAGAGGATGTGATCAAGATCGACGCGGTAAAGCTCTACGCGGCATCGTGCAATTCGCGCTCGTCCAGAAGTTTTTCGATTCGTTTCACGACCTCATCCTGTCCCAGGACGCACCGCGCTGGATGGCCTCTCGTTGTTTGGCCATGATCGCTCGCTCATTTTCAAGAGAGGCAAGATGCTCCGTCAGATTCGATCCGAGGACATCTTCAGGACTCATCTTGTAACCGTCCGCAAGGCGACGAAGCCGATTCCATTGAGACGGGCTTAACTTGATCGTGATCGTTTGCTGTTCACGTGCAGGATCGAAATACGCAAATAGCTCCTCTCGCTCCCGGATCCAGAACGAATCTTCGTCGCTTTCCGGTATCTCGATTCCACGATGCTCGGAGATAGATCGAAAGAATCCTCGACCGGGACGCCCGGTTGTTTTTTGAACAACGACAGCCGTGCGAAAGGGGCGCTGTTCGATCGCGTCCCATGCATCTCGTTGCTCAAAAAGGCTTTGAAAGGATGGTTTGAGAAGAGATTGTCTACCTTCTGTAAGCCAAGCTGTCGCGCGAGATCGTTGTAGGTAATGGTCTCCTGAGCCGCAGCCTTCTGTTCCAGGGCAGCCCCTAACTCCCCGTAGGTAAGTCGACAAACTTCCATGGCGACCTACCCTCCTTCAGCACTCAATAATATTCAAAGCCAACCCAGCCAGACTCGTTTCTTTGTAGCGCGACTGCATATCCATCCCGGTCTGGTACATCGTCTCGATCACCTGGTCGAGCGACAGCTTGTGACCTTCGGTCTCGTGCATCGCCATTCTGGCGGCGTTGATGGCTTTGACGGCGCCCATGCCGTTGCGCTCGATGCACGGGATCTGCACGAGGCCGCCGATGGGGTCGCAGGTCATTCCCAGATTGTGCTCCATGCCGATCTCGGCCGCGTGCTCGACCTGCTCGTTCGTACCGCCCAGCGCGGCGACGAGACCGCCCGCCGCCATCGAGCAGGCTACCCCGACCTCGCCCTGGCACCCGACCTCCGCGCCGGAGATGCTGGCGTTCTCCTTGTAGAGGATCCCAATGGCGGCGGCGGTGAGAAAGTACCTCACCAGCGCGTCCTCATCGGCCTCCGCGACGAAGCGCAGATAGTGCCCGATCGCCGGGATCACCCCGGCCGCGCCGTTCGTGGGTGCCGTGACGACTCGCCCGCCGGCGGCGTTCTCTTCATTCACGGCCATCGCCCAGAGCGTGACCCAGTCGATCGCGGCCAGCGGATCCGGAACCGGTGATCCGGTCAGCCGCGCCGCCAGCCGATGCGCTCGCCGCCTCACGTTCAAGCCTCCCGGCAGAATCCCCTCGGTCGCGATACCGCGCGCCGTGCAGTCCATCATCACGCGCCACAGAGCGAGGATTCCACCGCGCACGCGGTCTTCGCCCGAGCCGTCGGATGCGGGACGATTGATCCCGGACGTCTCCAGCAGCGCCACCTCGTTGGCCATCACCAGTTCAGCGATCGTCAGCCCATGCCGGGCTGCCGTCTCCAGCAGCGTCGCGCCACTCGAAAACGGGTACGGCACCACTCGTCCGCCGGACTCATTGGTCGCCGTGGCAAACTCCTCCGCCGAGACGATGAATCCGCCACCCACGGAGTAGAAGATGTCCTCCCGCAGCACTTCCCCCATTGCGTCGAGCGCACGAAAGCGCATCCCGTTCGGATGGGTCGGGACTCCCGGGTCCGGGTACATCTGGTTCCGCCGGAAGAGGAGATCTTCGGGCTCCTGAAACGCCACCACTCGCTGTCCCAGCAGGGCCAGCAGGCCGGTTGCGCGAATCTCTGCCAGCTTCTTCTCGATCGCTTCCGGATCGATCGTATCGGGTGCCTCGCCCAGCAGCCCAAGCAGCACGGCACGGTCCGTGGCGTGGCCGACACCGGTCAGCGCCAGCGAGCCGAAGAGCTCGACGCGCACCCGTTCGACGCGTGACAGATCCAGTTCCCGCACAAACCGCAGCGCAGCCCGCATCGGTCCAACCGTATGCGAGCTGGAGGGACCGATGCCAATCTTGAAGAGTTCAAACAGACTCGTATTCACGGCTACGATTGTAGCCGCCGGGTCCGCTCTACTTTGCGGCCGGAGCTCTCGAGCCTTTTGGGCTCGCCGGGGTTCCGCTCGCGCCGACCGAGCGCAGGTAGGCTGCCGACGCCGTGTACCGCACCGGGGCCTTGGGGTCGATCATCAGCTTCGACAGCGCCGAGGAGACATCGCCTTCGTGATAGGTTCCGAGCACCTTGGCCGCTGCGGCGCGCACGCTCGGATCCTTGTCGTTCAGGGCATCGAGCATCGCGGCTCGCACCGGAGCGGTCCGTTCCTCGCTCAACTGCTCAATCGCCGTGACGCGGGCCGAGCTGCCGCCGTTCTTCTTCATCGCTTCATAGGCGGTGATGCCGAAGCCGAACGGCCCAAGCAGGATCGACGCACCTTGCAGAGCACCCATCTTGGCCAGCGTCGCCGGGTTGTGGAAATCCTTGTTGATCGTGTGTTCCGCGCCGTTGACCATGGAGGCATTCGCCTTGCGGTCACCGTTCGCCACCGCCATCAGAATGTCCTCGCCGGTGCGATCGTTCAACTTCCAGAGGGTGGTCGCGGCGGCAAACGCCACCTGCGGCTCCTTGTCGTTCAGCATGGAGTGCATCTTGCCGCGCAGAGCGGTCGTTTTCGACTGGCCCGCCGCCAGCACCGCCGCAGTCCGCACGTCGAGGTCTGCGTCATCCATCGCATTGGCGATCATCGCGGTCGATCTCTGGTCGCTCATGGTGCCAAGCGCCGCCAGCGCCTGGATGCGCGTGTCTGCGTGCTTATCCTCCACGGCGATCTTCAGCATCGACCATGCTTCGGTGCTCAACTCGGCCTTGGTGGCGTGGAGCGGGTCGAAGTTGGCCGGAGCAGGCTGATCCGATGCATCCTGCGAGGCTGCGGGAGTGGCCTGCGCCCATGCCATGGCCGGCATCGTCATCAGGGGCAGGGCAACGACCAGAACGCGCAGCGCGGGCCTGGACAGGGGACGAAGGGAGAGCAGCGAGAGTCGCATAGTGGGGTCGTTCCTCGTTCAGATATTCGGGGGGAGCTTATCAAGATGCTACCCCTTCGTGAATGGATGCCTGCATACGGATAAATCTTCAAATCCTGCTTGTGAGCGAAAGTTTCGCTCCCGGCTCCATCGCTGCTAGACTGGCCCCACTTCCGCCTCCTATCTCCACACCGAGGAACAACCCGGCTCATGCCTCTCTTTAAAGTTCGCAGCGCCGCCGTGTACGGCATCGACGCCCATCTCATCGAGGTTGAAGTCGACTTCGCCCAGGTCAAGCTGGAGGACGCCCAGTTCCACACGGTCGGTCTTCCCGATGCCGCCGTCCGGGAGAGCCGCGACCGCGTCCGTTCAGCCATCAAGAACTCGGGATTCGATCTTCCGCCGACCCGCATCACCATCAACCTGGCACCCGCCGACCTGAAGAAGGAGGGAAGCGGCTTCGACCTGCCCATCGCCATCGCCATTCTTGGAGCGTATGGTGCGCTGCACAACAAGGAGCTTTCGGACTTCCTGCTGGTTGGCGAGCTGGGTCTGGACGGCACGCTGCGAGCCGTGCAGGGGATGTTGCCGATCGCCGTCGCCGCGCGCACCGCCGGGATCCGCAACCTCATCGTGCCGGCCTCGAACGCGCGCGAGGCCGCTGTGGTGCAGGGAGTGGATGTCTACCCGGTCAAAAATCTCATCGAGGTGCGTGAGTTGCTGAATGCGCTTTCATTTGGCTCGCTCGCGGTGCAGCCCCTGAAGGTTGAGCCCACCGATCTGCTCCACGGGGCGCAGCACTTTCCCGCGGACTTCAAGGACGTCCGGGGACAGCATGTCGCCAAGCGCGCGCTGGAGGTGGCCGCAGCCGGTGGACACAACATCCTGATGATCGGACCGCCCGGCTCCGGCAAGACGATGCTGGCCAAGCGTCTGCCGTCCATTCTGGCACCGCTGCGCTTTGAAGAGGCTCTGGAGACGACCAAGATCCACTCCGTTGCCGGGGTGCTGAACGCCGAAGAGGGCCTGGTGGCGCACCGGCCCTTCCGTTCTCCGCACCACACGATCTCGGACGCCGGCCTGATCGGCGGTGGGGCTGTGCCACGCCCCGGCGAGGTTTCGCTCGCCCACAACGGCCTGCTCTTTCTCGATGAGCTTCCGGAGTTTCCGCGCAACGTGCTTGAAGTGCTTCGGCAGCCGCTTGAAGACGGCATCGTCACCATCGCCCGGGCCTCCATGTCGCTCGCGTTTCCGGCGCGCTTCATGCTGGCCGCCGCCATGAATCCATGCCCCTGCGGCTACTTCAACGACAAGTCGCGGGAGTGTATGTGTACGCCACCCATGATTCAGCGCTATGTCTCGAAGGTCTCCGGGCCGCTGCTGGACCGGATCGACATTCACATCGAGGTGCCGGCGGTGCAGTATAAGGAGCTGCGCGGAGGAGCGGCGGCCGAGGGCTCAGCCGAGATCCGCGACCGGGTGCTCGCTGCCCGCGAGCGTCAGCATAACCGATTCGGCGAGACCGCTACCCGCACCAAAGGTTCCTCGAAGGCCGCCTCGCAGCCGGTCTTCGCCAACGCCCAGATGACCACCCAGCAGATTCGGCTCTTCTGCGAGCTTTCTACGGATGCCGAGCGACTGCTGGAGCGCGCGATGCAGCAGCAGGGGCTCAGCGCCCGAGCCCACGACCGTATCCTGAAGGTGTCCCGCACGATCGCGGACCTCGAAGGCGCGCAGGACGTCGCGGTGAAGCACATTGCGGAGGCGATTCAGTACCGGACGTTGGACCGAAGCTATTGGTCGTGATGCCAATTCCGAACGGAGGGAGGCCCGTCCGCTTTGAAGGTGTCACGACCGGAATACGCGTCGTGAAGTGCCAATCTTCCGTTTCCGGGAGAATGAATCCGGCAACCTCCCAAAATAAGTATTGACCTCGCCTCTGAAACCATTTAGTTTCGTTGAGTGTCATCGCGTCTGGGCTGTTTTTGGCCAGCGCCTCGTCTTAGCCCGGATCTGCTTTCTTTTGAATCTCTTCCGCGGCAAAACGATCTCAGACCTCGCAGCCGGATCGGTCACCCCGCCCGTCCATAACCGCACAGCGTACGTCGTGAGCAGATATCTTGCCGCATTTTGGCAGGCTCACCGTTCTTGTGTGTTGGGCAGGAGAGGAAAGTTCCGGACGAGAGATGTGGAATCGTCCATGGCCTGTTTTGCGTCTAACTTTCAGAGACGAAAAACAGTTGCAAAGACGAGGCAAGGCATTGCTGACCATGCTTTGCCGCACGAACACCGGTACGACCGGAAGACCGGGAACCACCGGATGGACCGACGCAACAATCGTCGGCCACGTAGGAAAAAGGAGAATGCCCAATGCGTTCGGATCTGATTTTTGGAGCACTGACCCACGTTACCAACCGTTATGAGCTCTGCCAGCTCGCCTCCAAGGCGACCCGGAAGCTGCACAAGCCCAACACCCGCCTCCAGGACACCACGAATGAGGTTCTCGACCGCTTCAAGGACACCGTCCCTATGGACGATGCTTCCGAGCCCGTCGAAAAGATTACCCACAGCCGCGCGGCTTAATCGCGCGGCCGTTTTTCCTCAAAGACTCGTAAAACTCCGCAAGACAAACCCTCCGCAATCTGCCATAATCGCCTCATTCCAGTAAAAACCTCTCCAAAATAAACGCGTTTCCGGCCTCCGCTGCGATCCAAATCCCCGTAAAGCTGATCCCGCCTCCGCTCCAACCACCCCTTCCAAATTCCATCCCTCCAGGTAAATCAATGACCATTTCTGAGTTAAAAGAGCACAACATTGCAGAGCTGAGCAAGCTTGCCCGCGGTCTCGATATCGCCGGCACGAGCGGCCTTCGCAAGCAGGACCTGATCTTCAAGATCCTCCAGGCGCAGAGCGAAAAAGAAGGACACATCTTCGCCGAGGGCGTGCTCGAGATCCTCCCCGACGGCTACGGCTTCCTTCGCTCGCCCGACTACAACTACCTTCCCGGTCCGGACGATATCTACGTCAGCCCCTCGCAGATCCGCAAGTTCGATCTCAAGACCGGCGACACGATCTCCGGAAACGTCCGCCCCCCGCACGAGGGCGAGAAGTACTTCGCGCTGGTCAAGATCGAGGCGATCAACTTCGAGTCGCCCGAAGAGACCCGCAACAAGATCCTCTTCGACAACCTGACCCCCCTCTACGCGCAGGAGCGCATCAAGATGGAGACGGTCCGCGAGCACATCTCCGGACGCGTCATGGATCTGCTGACCCCGGTGGGCAAGGGACAGCGCGGCCTCATCGTCGCTCCGCCCCGCACGGGTAAGACGATGCTGCTGCAGTCGATCGCGAACTCGATCACGTCGAACCACCCCGAGGTCGTGCTGATCGTTCTACTGATCGACGAGCGCCCGGAAGAAGTCACCGACATGCAGCGGTCTGTGAAGGGTGAAGTGATCAGCTCGACCTTCGACGAGCCCGCGGCACGCCACGTCCAGGTGGCCGAGATGGTGATCGAGAAGGCCAAGCGCCTCGTCGAGCACAAGCGCGACGTCGTCATCCTGCTCGACTCGATCACGCGTCTCGCGCGCGCCTACAACACCATCGTTCCGCCGTCGGGCAAGGTGCTCTCAGGCGGTGTGGACTCGAACGCCCTGCAACGCCCGAAGCGCTTCTTCGGCGCGGCCCGCAACATCGAGGAAGGCGGCAGCTTGACCATCATCGCCACCGCTCTGGTCGATACCGGTAGCCGCATGGACGAAGTCATCTTCGAAGAGTTCAAGGGAACGGGCAACATGGAGGTCATCCTCGACCGCAAGCTGGTCGACAAGCGCGTCTTCCCGGCGATCGACATCCAGCGCTCGGGCACGCGTAAGGAAGAGCTGCTGATTCCGAAGGAAGACCTGCAGCGGACGTGGATTCTGCGCAAGGTGCTGAACCCGCTTTCGCCGGTTGAGGCCATGGAGCTTCTTACGGACAAGCTTTCGAAGACTCGCAACAATCAGGAGTTTTTGCACAACATGAGCTCGTTGTAAGGCTCGGTTCCAGATTGGAACGCCCCATGTTCCGGGTTCGGGATATGGGGCGTTTCTGCGTCTGGCGGTGCTACACTACCGCCACGGGAGGGAAGCATGGCCGCGCATACGATCACTATTGATGAAGAGACGTTTGAGGCCGTGCGGCTCGAAGCGGAACGGCGGAACACCAGCGTCGAGGTGGTCGTGGCCGAGTATGTCCGAAAAGGTGTCTCCGATTCTTCGGATGACGATCTCTGGATTCCTGGCGTCACCCGGCGGCAGATCTATTGGGAACGTGAGAATCGAATAAACCGCTACTCCGAACAGCGCCAGGCTTTGGAAGAGTTCGGAGACTATGCCGCAGAGCATCCCTGCCATGTCGATCTCAAGTCATTCTCAAGGGAAGACCTGTACGAGCGTGACTGATGCCTCTCTCCTTCGTGGATACGAACATTTGGGTGTATCGCGCCATGGACTTTCCTGCTGACGATTTGGAGTCGATAGGCAAGAAGCGTATCGCCACGGAGCTATTGATTCAGTTGGCGGATAGCGATGAGATCGTTCTCAGTGCGCAGGTGCTAGGAGAGTTTTTCAGAACCATGACGCGTAAAGGTTCGCGGCCATTGGGGGCGTTTGAGGCCATGATCGCAACCAACTGGCTATCGACCTTTCAGACGGTTCCGATTACGCGCAGTCTCGCTCGTGCGGCAATGAAGCGGGTAACGGCGAGTCACCTCAGTTACTGGGACGCTCTGATTGTCGAGAGCGCATTGAGTGTGAAAGCCGCTGTGCTTTATAGCGAGGACATGCATCACAGGATGCACTATGGCGATCTCGAAATTCGCAATCCGTTTCTGTGATTCGCCCTAGAATCCGAAGCACCGCCGTTTCTGGCGATTGTTATCGATGACCTTGTCTTAAAGTACTTCGCATCGCTTCTTCGCGTTACCAATCTTCGTTTGCCTGGTCCTCTGATTTGAGGCCTGCGCCATTCGCGCGGACGATTCACCTGTACACGCGGCCTCAAGGCTGCAAAGAAAACGCCGCTCCGAGGTGAATCGGAGCGGCGATTTTCTTTGCAGCGAAACGCTTAGATCTCCATGATCACCGGCATGATCAAAGGCCGGCGGCTGGTCTGCTTCTGGATGTAGCGCTTCAGGTCGTTGCGGATCTTTTCCTTGATGATCGCGTAGTCGGCCTTCTCTTCGGCGCTGGAGTTGTCGAGCGTCTTCTGAACGATGTTGCGGGCGTCGTTCACCAGCTTGTCGTCCTGGATGGCGAAGCCGCGCATGACGATCTCGGGGGTGTTCTCCACGCGGCCGGTGCGCTTGTTGATCGCGATGATCGGCAGCACGATGCCGTCCTCCGACAGATGCTGCCGGTCGCGAATGACGACATCCTCGACCACATCGATCGAGCCGCCGGAGTCGATGCAAACGCGTCCGGTCGTAACCTTGCCGTTCTTGACCGCGGTGTTCTTGTCGAACTCAAGCACGTCGCCATCTTCGAGCAGGATTACCTTTTCGACGATGCCCATTCCCGCTGCGAGCTCAGCGTGACGCTTGAGGTGGCGATAGTCGCCGTGTACGGGGATGAAGAACTTGGGGCGGACGAGGTTGATCATCAGCCGCAGTTCTTCCTGCGAGCCGTGGCCGGAGACGTGGATCAGGCCGGCCGTGCCGTCGTCGTGGATGACCTTGGCGTCGCGGCGCTCCAGATGGTCGATCATCCGGTAGATGCCCTTCTCGTTGCCCGGGATGACCCTGGAGCTGAGAAGAACCGTGTCGCCCGCGTCGATGTGCGCGAACTTGTGGTTGTTGACGGCGGCGCGGGAGAGAGCGGACATCGGCTCGCCCTGCGTGCCGGAGATCATGATGCAGACCTTGTCGGGAGCCTGGTCGCGAATCTGTCCGGGGTTGATGATGAGGCCCTGCGGCAGGTCGAGATAGCCCAGATCCTGCGCGATCTCGGTCGAGTTATCGAGCGAGCGGCCGATGATGGCGACTTTGCGTCCGTGCTTGTGCGCCAGCTCCATCGCCACACGAATGCGGTGGATGGAGGACGAGAAGCAGGAGAAGAACAGCTTTTTCTTGGTCTGCGCGAAGATCTCATCGAGACGCGGTCGAACGGCCCGCTCACTCGGCGTATAGCCGGGGCGGTCGACGTTGGTCGAATCCTGCAGCAGGCAGAGAACGCCCTGCTTGCCCAATTCGGCGAACGCGTGCAGGTCGAAGGGCTTGCCATCCGGCGGCGAAAGGTCGACCTTGAAGTCGCCGGTGTGCAGCACCACGCCCACGGGAGTATGAATCGCGAGGGCGACGCAGTCCACCAGGGAGTGCGTGACGCGAATCGGCATGATGGAGAACGGTCCCAGCGTAAAACGCTTGCCGGGCAGCATCTCGATGAGGTCGGCGTTGTCCAGCAGCCGGTGCTCTTCGAGCTTGCCCTCTACATAGGCCAGCGTGAACTCCGTGCCGTAGACCGGAACGTTCAGCTCGGAGAGGATCCATGGCAGGCCGCCGATGTGATCCTCGTGCCCGTGGGTCAGCAGAATGGCCTTTACTTTGGACCGGTTCTCGATCAGGTAGCTGATGTCGGGAACGACGATGTCGACGCCAAGCAGCTCTTCTTCGGGGAACATCAATCCGGCATCGATGACAATAATGTCGTCTTGCCAACGGAGCGCCATGCAGTTCATACCGAACTCGCCAAGGCCCCCCAGGGGAATCATGCGTAGTTTATCTGTAGCCATCAACTCTTGAGTCTAACAGGTCGCTCAGGCGGGAGTGTCGCTCTGGTCAGCTTTCACCAGTGCTTCATGGACCAGCATCTTCAGATAGGTCTGATATTTGAGCCCACGCTTCTCCGCTTGCACCCGTGCGAGAGAGATATCTTGGGGATCCAGATGGATCGTCGTCGTCGGAATTCCTGCACGGCGCGCGGTCGTGCCGTGGGCTAAAGTGCCATTGGCCAGAGCCTTTTCAAAATGGACCTGGAGTTGATCCGAGTTCTCGAACCACCAGTCTGCCTCTACCGCTTCGGATTGGAATACGGGTGTGTCAAGTTCGATCATCGGCTTGGTGCCCCTTTGCTCGCAGAAACGGGGATTGATGCCATCGTTTTGCTGGAAAAGGGGTGACGACTCGAATCTGCCCACTTCGGAGTGTGCTTACTACAGCCAGGATGCGCCCTGAGAGCGTGGAACCGATCGGGAATGCCCGTTCTTCGTCGCCATGAATCTGGACGTCCAAATCGTATGGATCATTGAGGAGTGCAAACTCTGCTTCCTCTGGCGTCATGTCGTGCCGGCGATATGAGCGATCTTCGCGTCATCCCAGTCAAATGCTGCGTCTGGTGTGAACATGGAAAAGACCCTTGAAACTCTGAAATGGGACTTGCCGGGACTTACCGTGTTCTACTTCTCCATCGCGTCGTAGCTACCTTGTAGCTACGACGCGATGGAGGTTACCGCAGCAGATCTTCCAGCGCAAGCGAAAGTTCCGTCTTTTCATCGCGATACTTGACGATGATCGGCGTATAGACGCTCAGTCCGAGCTCCTTGCCGGGGCCATGCTGAATCTGCCGCGAACCCGGCACCACGACGGCGCCGCTCGGAATGATCAACGGCATCTCGACCGTCGCGCGCAGAATCGCACCGGTCGTGGCGTCATACACCGGTGTGCCGCGCGTCAGCACGGTTCCGGCGGCCAGAACGGCCTTCGAGCGCACGATCGTGCCTTCGTAGACGCCCGTGTTGCCACCCACCAGCACGTCATCCTCAATAATGACCGGCGAGGCGTTGACCGGCTCCAGGACGCCGCCAATCTGCGCCGACGCCGAAAGGTGGACGCGCTTCCCAATCTGCGCGCACGAGCCCACCAGCGCATGCGAGTCGACCATGGTGCCTTCGTCCACATACGCGCCCACGTTGATGTAGGCAGGCGGCATGATCACGACGCCCTTCGACACGTAAGCGCCAGCGCGCACGCTCGATCCACCCGGGACCACACGGACGCCGTCGCTCACGGTGAACCGCCGCGCCGGATAGGTTCCCTTATCGACGAACGAGAGGATCGATCCGCCCTCGGGGTGGTTCCCGTTCATCTCTTCCAGCGCACCCAGCCGGAAACCTAGCAGAATTCCGCGCTTGACCCAGGCATTGACGCGCCATCCGATGGCGGTTGTGGCGTCCGGCTCGGCCGAGCGGAGTGTTCCCGCTTCAAGCTGCGCACGCAGGTCGAGAAACGCCGTCATGGCGTCGTTGTTTCCAATGGCCGCAGCGCCCTGCGCGAACCAGTGTTCGATGGTCGATTCCAGATTGTTCGTAGTCATTCCGATAGGATATCAAGCCGGCCAACGGAAGACCCACGCGAAGTCGTCGCAGGTCGTGCAGTGACCGGCGCTTGGGAACGGTCACTGCCGTCAGGACTGGCCATTAGAAGACTCGCAAGTTCGTGTCTTTCGAAGGCACATGCACCAGCAGCCCAAGCTCTCCGGCCACCGTCTCCAGTGTCTTCAGGGTGCCCTTCGCGACCGGCACCAGAGGCAACCGCAACACGTTCTGGCCCTTGCCCAGCATCTCCAGCACAGCCTTCGCCGGAGCCGGACTCGGCTCAAGGAACAGCGCCTGCATCAACCGCGTGTACTGCCGGTTCAGCCGGCGCGCATTCACCCAGTCATTGGCCAGGATCGACGCCACCAGCGTATGCATCACGCCCGGCACGATATTCGACGCGACGGAGATCAGCCCAACGGCCCCCAGCGCCATCGTCGGAAGCACCAGCCCATCGTCGCCGGAGAACACCAGGAAGTTCTTGGGCACACAGTGCAGCAGCTCGGTGATCTGAGCCATATTCCCGCTCGATTCCTTGATTCCGATGATGTTCGGAATCGCGGCCAGCCGCAGCACGGTAGCCGGCTCCAGGTTCGTGCCGGTGCGCGAGGGGATGTTGTAGAGCAGTACCGGCAGCTCGATCGACTCGGCGATCGCCTTGAAGTGCTGGTACTGGCCCTCCTGGTTCGGCTTGTTGTAGTAGGGGTTCGCCGTCAGGATCCCGGTCAGGCCGGGTACCGCCGCCAGCTTCCGTGCCCGCGTCATGGCTTCGTGCGTTGCGTTGTGGGTGCATCCGGCAAAGACCGGAATCCGCCCCGCCGTCACCCGGCAGACGATCTCCACCACCCGCAGCGTCTCCGCTTCGGTCAGTGTCGACGCCTCGCCGGTCGTCCCGCACGGAATCAGAAAGTCGATCCCCTGCACAATCTGCCACTCCACCAGCGCCTCGAGCGCAGCCTCGTCCACTCCGCCATCGTGGCGGAAGGGAGTGACCAATGCCGTTCCACATCCATTCAGAATCATCGCCGTCTAGTGTATCTCGTATACCAGCACGATTGCAGGGGCATCCGCCAGTTGTCCGCGGTATAGCGGGTATGGGAGTATGGTTGCGCTGATATTCCAAGGAAACGGTTCCACCCGGAGGAAGCAATGATTTCCAGGCGTACGTTCGTCACCAACACCGCCGTTACGGCTACAGGTCTGGCCATCGGTGCCAGCGCACGGAGCTACGCCCAGATCATGGGCTCCAACGATCGCGTCCACTTCGCCATCAACGGGCTGAACGGACGCGGCTACGCTCACCTCTCCGCGCTCAAGAACAATGCGAAGAACTCGCGCGTCACGCATGTCGCCGACGTCGACTCCAATATCCTCGCGAAGTTCACCGCTGAGGCCACGAAGGAACTTGGCTACGCCCCCACGCCCATGGGGGACTTTCGCAAGATTCTCGAGATGAAGGATATCGACGCCATCACCATCGCGACGCCCGACCACTGGCACGCGCCCATGGCGATTCTCGGCCTGCAGGCTGGCAAGCACGTCTACGTCGAGAAGCCCTCCAGCCATAACCCCCGCGAGGGAGAGTGGCTTATCGCCGCGCGCGACAAGCACAAGAAGCTCGTGCAGGTCGGCGACCAGCAGCGCTCCGCCCCGCACACCATCGACATGGTGGAGAAGATTCAGTCCGGAAAGCTGATTGGCCGCGCCTACTACGCCAAGGCCTGGTATGCGAACACCCGCAAGTCCATCGGCCATGGCAAGCCCGCTCCCGTGCCCGCCAACCTGAACTGGGATCTCTGGCAGGGCCCCGCTCCGCGCCGCGCCTATACCGACAACGTCGCGCCCTACAACTGGCACTGGTTCCGTATCTACGGTACGGGCGAGGCCCTGAACAACGGCACCCACGAGGTCGACGTCGCGCGCTGGATCCTCGGCCTCGACTGGCCCAACAAGGTCACCGCCACCGGCGGCCGGTACGCCTACAAGGACGACTGGCAGTTCCCCGACACTATGGTCACGAACTTCGAGTATCCGGACGCCATGATCTCGTGGGATGGTTATAGCTGCTCCGGCGACGGCCTCTACAAACGCAGCCGCGGCGTCGCCGTGCATGGGGAGACGGGTACGGTCGTCATCGATCGCGATGGCTACGATGTCTTCGACCAGAAGGACAAGATCGTCGACAGCTTCCGCGTCAAGGGCAACTCGAGTTCGTCGAACGACCTCATGAGCCGCGACTCGATGACCGATGTCCACTTCGAAAACTTCATCAACGGCATCCAGAAGGGCGAAAAGCTGCACTCTCCCATCGAGATCGCCAACGTCAGTGTGACGATCCTGCAACTCTCGAACATCTCCTGGGAGGTCGGCCGTCAGTTGACCCTCGACACCACCAACGGCCACATCAAGGGCGACCCGGAAGCGATGAAGAGCTGGGGCCGCGAGTACGAAAAGGGATGGGCTCCCACGACCGCTTAGTCCATCCGAATCTTCCACCGACAGCGGGGGCTGAACTCGAAGAGGGTTCAGCCCCCGTTTTACTGTGGCGGAAGATCAACCGCTACCCGGTTCTTGCCCGAGTGCTTCGCCGCATAGAGCGCACGGTCTGCGCGGGCAAGCATCGTCTCCGTAGAGTCGCTCTCCTCCGCCTGCGTCAACCCGATGCTCACGGTTGGGTTCCGTTCCGCACCAGCACGCTCCGGCTGCGTCTCGACGGCGTGCAGAACCCGCCGGCAGATCGTCTCCGCCTCTCCATGCGGAGTATCCGGAAACACCACCACGAACTCGTCGCCGCCCATCCGTCCGGACGCGTCGGTGCTTCGCACGCTCAGCCTGACGCACGTGGCAATCTGCCGCAGCACGTCGTCTCCCATGGCGTGGCCGCCGCGGCTGTTGAACTCCTTGAAGTCGTCAATATCGAGAACCGCAAGGCACAGTGGCACCCGCTCATCCCGGCACCGCTTCAACTCCTGCTCAAGACGGAGTTCCAGACCCAGGCGGTTCAGCACCCCGGTCAATGGATCGCGATGCGCCTTCTTTTCGAGGAACCTGGCCATCTCCTCCGCGGCGAGCGCCAGCCCGAAGACGCCGAAGGCGCAGTTCGCCAGCAGGCTCGACGCAATATAGGCGGTCTGGATCGCGTTGTAGGCGAACACATCCGCAGGTGCGCCGAAGAAGTACGTGCCAATCACCCGCGCGACGTCGCCCGCCATGAAAAATCCGAGGAAGCCGGCCAGAAGCTTCACCGGCGCCCCGCGCCTGAGGTGACGCAACAGAGTCACGAGCAGAAACGAGCGCAACACCACGTCCGCAACCGTGATGACCATAATGCGATATGCGACGTGATGTGCGTCCAGATGCGCCGCCAGCAGCACATCGGAGAGCACCGCCAGCAGCAGCGGCCACCGCAGACGCGGACGTCCATGTGCCAGAAGCAAACTGATCCCGACGTACGTCGAGAGAATCGAAACGCAGTAGAGGCTGTTTGAGAGCAGAACGTCCAGCCTGTAAGGAAACAGGGACCGCATCATGAAGATGCTGACGCCCCCGGCCGTCGCCAGAAACCCGACGGCAAGATACCGCAGCCCGCGCGAGAACTGGTGATGCCTCGCCATCAGGGCCATCACCGCCGTAAGCATCAGGCAGACCACCACCTCGCTGACCAGCAACGTCCTGATGTCGAACTGCATGATCAACGTGCCCTGTCGCGTGCAAGATTGGTATGAGCCCTCATCTTGGCGTCTGCAGGGAAATTACGCAAGTCTGCCGCACGATCCAGATGTGGCGCGGGGGAGCCTACACCCACTCCCCGCCACGCATCAGAGGCTCCGCCGTTCCATCCGCCGCAAGCCCATCCACATCCATGGCCGCCGACCCGATCATCCAGTCCACATGGATCAGGCTCGCATTCGCGCCCTTGGCCGCAAGCTGAATCTCGTCCATATGCTCGCCCTCGATCAGGCACGTCGCATAGGCCTGGCCCAGCGCGATGTGGCTTGCCGCGTTCTCGTCGAAGAGTGTGTTCCAGAACAGAACTCCACTGCTCGCAATCGGCGACGATGCCGGCACCAGAGCGACCTCACCCAGCCGTCTCGCGCCGTCGTCGGTCGAGATCAGCCGGTTCAACTGCTCTTCTCCCGCCGAAGCCGTCGCACTCACAATCTTCCCGCCTTCAAACGTGCAGGAGATATTTTCGATCAGCGATCCCTGGTGCGACAGCGGCTTCGAGGCCGTCACATACCCATCCACGCGATCCTTGTGCGGCGTGGTGAAGCACTCCTCGGTCGGGATGTTCGGATTGCAGAAGATCCCATTGCCCGAAGGTCCACCACCGCCAGCCCAGAGATGATCGTCCGCGAGCCCAACCGTCAGGTCCGTACCCGGCCCCTTGAAGCGCAGCGCGTGATACCGCTTCTCATTGAGCTTGTCGACGCGCGACTTCAGGAACGCCGTGTGTGCCTTCCAGTCCGTTACAGGGTTCGGCCCGGTCACGCGCGAGGCGGTAAAGATCGCCTCCCAGAGCTGTGCCACCGCTTCCTCCACCGGCAGGGAAGGGAAGACCAACTTCGCCCACTCCGGCGTTGCGCACGCTACGATCGACCAGTTGATCTCGTGACGCGTAATCATCTCCATCGCGGGCTTGGCCGCCTTCGAAGCCGCCACATTCGCTCGCGAGATCTTCGCCGGATCCTGCCCCTTCAACAGGGCCGGATTCGCGCCCGCAATCGCCAGCCGCGCCGCGCCGCTCCTGAACGCTGCGGCAATGCCGTCATGCATCCACGTCGCCGCGTAGTCGAAGCTCTCGTCCTTCGCGTATTTGTACCGCGCCAGCACCGCGGGATCGTCCGCGTAGAACGTCGTCACCAGCTTCGATCCGGCCTTGTACGCGTGCTCCGTAATCCGCCGAACGAGGGGCATGGCCTCGACGGGAGCCGAGATCAGCAGCTCCTGACCATCGGCCAGGTTCAGTCCAATCCGCACCGCAACCTCGGCGAACCGGTCAAGCTTCTCCTCAAACGTGAGGCTTGAAAAGGGTGGAAGGGAGGTCATCGTCTGGTCTAGAACCGCTGCATCGCTCATCTCTAAAGCCTAGGCTCTTTGCCCCGCCCGCGCAACATCCACAGCCCTTATGAGATGGCCGTCACCTCCGGCTCCATCACCTCCTGGCCCGAGGGTGCTCGCTTCTCCAAGGTCACCTGGCAGCGCGAGACCGGCGCCGACGGACTTGTGCACCCCGGCAAGTTCGTGCAAGTCGAGCTGATGGAGAAAGACGCGAAGCTCTATAACAAGACCGAAGGCTGGGGCTGGGGGCTCTAGCGCGGCCTCGATCTCAAGCCCTATGGCACCAGCGCCGCCTTCGTCACCGAGTGCACCACCTGCCATCTTCCCGTCAAGGGCAACGACTACGTCTACACCGAGCCCATCACGCAGGCCAAGGTCCCAGGTCAGGAGATCGTCAACAACGTCCCCGCCTTACTGCCCGCAAGCCTGCCCTACCAGCCCCTCGGCTGGAACGCGATCACCCTCTACGTCGACCCCGCCACCCATACCATGGCTACGCTCTACGGCAACGAAGCCGCCATCCAGTCCGCCCACTCCCGGACCCCAGCCCTTGGCAGCATCACCTACAAACCCGGCTCCGTCCTCGCCCTCGTCACCTGGGCGCAACGCGAAGACCCTTACTGGTTCGGAGCGCGCATCCCGCCCACGTTATTCTCGGTCGAGTTTGTGGAGATTCCATCTTCCGATACGCCGATCTATCAAGCCGTCTCCTGTTCGGGGCTGGCGATCCGGTTGGGACCGGAAGAGAAGCGAACCGTGTTTATGCTCGCCCTTACCCCAACTCGCCTTCCCTGAAGCGGGCCAAACGAATCAAGGCGGATAAAACAAGGCCGTTGCCTGTTCTTATCCGCCTCTGATCCATTCGATTCTGTTACGCCTTGCTTTACGGGCTCAAGCTCTAAAGCTTCGTAAACACATCCCGGAAGTCGTAGCAGCCCTTCCGCGTCGCGAGCCACTCGGCCGCCCGCACCGCGCCCTCCGCGAAACCACGCCGCGAAAACGCCTCATGCGTCAGCGTAATCCGGTCGGCCTGCGAGGTTGCCGTCAGCACATGCAGGCCAGCCGCATCGCCCTCGCGAATCGATTCGATCGGCACGTTCCTGACCTCCACCCCGGCCTTCCCGCTCTCCTGGCTCCCCTTCGCCACTGAGTCCACCAGAGTCAGCGCCGTGCCCGAAGGCTTATCCAGCTTCGTCACATGGTGCGTCTCCGACATCTCGAACGTATAGCCTGCGTTCCCCAGCTCCTTGCCCATCTCGGCTGCCAGCCGATGCATCACCTGCACGCCGATCGAGAAGTTCGACCCATACAGAAGCCCGGCTTCCTTGCGCTCGGCGAGCCCACGCATATCGGGCAGCTTATCGTACCAGCCGGTCGTCCCGACCACCACGCGCGCGCCTGAATACAGGCAGGCCCGCAGGTTTGGCACGACGGCTTCCGGTGTCGTAAAGTCGATCACCACGTCGAAGCCCGTCAGAAACATCGGCGTCAGCGCCGCCGCATCCTTGTTCTCCTTGGCGTCCAGCACATGCACGCCATGCCCACGTTCGGCGGCCACATCCGCCACCAGCTTGCCCGTCTTGCCGTGTCCCAGAACCAGAATCCGCATGTCGTTGTGTTCTTTCCTGTCTTCGTAAACGTCCGAAGAGCCGTGTAAAAGAGAATACCGCAGAGCTGGAGTCATCGTCTCCAACCCTGCGGCAATGGTTCCCATTCTCGACCAACGGGAGAGCCACGCGAAGCAGCGGGCCCGTCCGGCAGGACTAAGCCGTCACCGGCACCCGAGCTGTCACATCGAAGACCGACGGATCCGCCTCCGCGAAGAACTTCGCGTGCAGCGACCGGATCGCCTCCTCGACATCTTCCTCGTCGATCATGAAGCTCATGTTGATCTCGCTGGCGCCCTGCGAGATCATCCGGATGTTCACATGCGACACTGCCGAAAACACCTGGCCCGCAATGCCGTTGTGCCCGCGAATGTCCTCGCCCACCAGGCAGATCAGCGCCTTGTGACCCTCGTACTTCACATCGGCGATCTTGCCCAGCTCCGCGCAGATCTCCGGAAGCTTCTCGTTCGAATCGACTGTGACCGACACCGAAACTTCGCTCGTGGAAACCATATCGATCGCGCACTGGTACTTGTCGAAGACGTCGAACGTAGCCTTCAGGAACCCATGCGCCATCAGCATACGGCTGGCGACGATGTCGATGATGGTCAGCTTCTTCTTCGCCGCAATGCTCTTGAAAGGGCTCAGGCAGCGCGGGCTGACCGCGACGATCTTCGTCCCTTCGTTCGCCGCGTTGCGCGAGTTCAGCACCCACACCGGGATCGACTTCTGGACGGCAGGCAGGATCGTGGCAGGATGCAGCACCTTCGCGCCGAAGTAGGCCAGCTCAGCCGCCTCTTCAAACGAGATCGTCTTTACCCGCAGCGCATCCGGACAGATGCGCGGATCGGTCGTCATAATGCCGTTGACGTCCGTCCAGATCTCGATGGCCCCCGCATGCAGACCGCCGCCAACCAGCGCCGCCGTATAGTCCGAGCCGCCGCGACCCAGCGTGGTGGTAATCCCCGCCGCATTCGAGCCGATAAAACCGCCCATCACTGGCGTATTTCCAGCTTCAATCAGCGGCAACACATGCTCGCGCAGAGCCGCCTCAATCGCGGCCTCCTGCGGCGTGGCCTTGCCGTAGTGGTCGTCCGTGATGATCACCTTGCGCCCATCGACATGCGCGCCCTTCAGCCCGCGCAGCGCGAATGCCTCCGCGACCATCCGGCTCGAGAGCCTCTCGCCAAAGCTGCTAACGAGATCGTTGGTGCGCGGCGTCAACTCACCCACCGCAGCAATGCCCCGCAGCAGATCGTCCAGCGCATCGAACTCCGCATGCAGTGCCGCCTGCAGCACAGGCAGACGGTCCGAGTGCTCGCCCAGCAGGTCCCGCGCCGTGTCGTTGTGACGAAGCCGCAGACGCGCCGAGATGGCCAGCGCACCGGCCTTGTCGCCACGGCCCGAAGCATCGGCCGCCGCAATCAACTGGTCGGTCACACGAGCCATGGCCGAAACCACGACTACAGCCGCCAGCCCCTTGTCGCGCCGTCCCTTCACGATGTCGGCCGTCCGGTTCATCGCCGTCGCATCTTCGACGGAGGTGCCACCGAACTTCATGATCACAAGCTTTTCGCGCATCGTGCTCATGCCAGCACCTTCTTCTTCGTCTCGAACTTACCCAGACGCGCCAATACCTCCGCGTTCAGAATGGCCGCACCCGCAGCCCCGCGAATCGTATTGTGCGACAGAAGAACGAACTTCCAGTCCAGCAGCGAGCACGGACGCAGACGGCCAACCACCGTCGTCATGCCTTTGCCGCGCATGCGATCCAGCCGCGGCTGCGGACGGTCGACGGCATGGTCGTATTCCACCGGCGAATCGGGAGCCGAAGGCAGATGCTGCCCTTCGAGCGGCTTGAAACCCTCCCACGCCGCGACGATCTCGTCGAACGTCGCCGGCTTGCGCAGCTTGATCGAGATGCACTCCGTGTGGCCATCTTCCACGGCGACGCGGTTGCAGTGCGCGGTCAGACGCGCGTCGAGCATCTCGACGTGGTCGCCCTTTGCCGCACCCAGCAGCTTCACAACCTCTTCCTGCATCTTCTCTTCTTCGTTCTTGATGAACGGGACGACGTTGCCGAGAATATCCAGCGAAGCGACGCCGGGATAGCCCGCGCCGCTGACCGCCTGCATCGTCGAGACGAACAGACTCTCGATGCCGAACTTCTCTTCGAGCGGCTTCAGCGCCAGCACCAGCCCAATGGCCGAACAGTTCGGGTTCGTGACGATGTACCCGCCCTTGCCGCCGTTCTCCTTGCGCCAGCTCTGGTGCTCGATCAGAGGCAGATGGTCCGCATTGACCTCGGGGACGACCAGAGGCACATCCGTCGTCATGCGAAACGCGGACGAGTTCGAGATGACCGCGCAGCCCACAGCCGCAAACTTCGGCTCCAGCTCCCGCGCAATATCCGCATCTAGCGCCGCGAAGATAATCTTCGGCAGCTCAACCGCCGATCCTTCGGGGACATTCGGCTGCAGCGTCATCGCCGCAATGCGTGGGGGCAGGGGAGTGTCGAGCTTCCACCGGCAGGCCTCGGCGTACGTCTTGCCCGCCGAACGATCGCTCGCCGCAATCCACGTGATCTCAAACCAGGGATGCTGTGCGAGGAGTTGAATAAAGCGCTGGCCCACCATTCCAGTGGCACCGAGAATTCCTACGTTTCGCCGTTCCATAATCCTTCAAGAATACCGCATCGTGCCCTCGCGCTGCTCCGTCCCATGGCTTCCATCGATCCCACCGACCCAAAAAACAACATCCCGCTCTTGAACGAAGAAAAGAAAGTATGTCCACAATGTCTATAATCGCTCGAGGAGCTTTTATGGCGAACTGGCAGATCAAAGACGCAAAAAACCGTTTCAGCGAACTCGTCGAGGACGCCAACGTCAAAGGTCCCCAGGTGATTACGCGCCATGGCACAGAGCGCGCCGTCGTATTATCGATCGAAGAATACCGCTCGCTCGTCGCGCACAAGCCGGACTTCAAAGCCTATTTACTTAGCGGCCCGAAGTTCGATGACTTCGAGATTAAACGTGATCGCAGTACCGGCAGGACGATTCGGCTGTGAGCTCGATCGGTCCCTCTCTCCTCGACACGAATATCGTCTCGGAGACGATGAAGAGGCGTCCCGATGATCGCGTCTTGCGCTTTCTCGATAAAACGGAGTCTTCGGACCTCTACCTGAGTGTCCTGACCCTTGGCGAACTACGGAAGGGAGTTATCTGGAAGGCGCGGACTGACCCGCAAGGTGCGATAGCCCTTGGTGCGTGGGTGGATGGTCTCGAGTTCTCTTTCGCCGACCGCATCCTCGGCATCGACGCCGCCGTGTCCCGAACCTGGGGTGAACTTTCAGCTCAACGGAGCCGTCCCATTATCGATACCTTGCTTGCCGCCACTGCGATTCACCATCGCCTCACCTTGATAACGCGAAATGTCAAAGACGTATACGACATCCCGGTCCAGGTATTCAATCCGTGGGCGACGCCGGTTCAGTAGAAGTCACGGCTGCGCGGCCGCCCGCAGCAGCCGCCGCAAAACCTCATTCCGCTCCGGTCCCAGCACCCGCACAGGCTTGTGATCGCCCGAGGCATATTTCCTCTTCGTCAGGTACTTGAACAGAAAAACATACCGGTCACTGGAAATGTCACCGCGATAGGCTTCGACGAAGTACCTATGATCGTCCCAACGCGTCTCGTTCGCGTCGAAGTCCCAGTACAAATCAGCTGTAACCAACACTGGCATCGCAGAGATATCCGGCAGAGTCCACATTGCACGTTCTCCCTGGAAGGAAACGGCGATGTAGGGCAACAGGTTGGTCAGACGCCCGTTCTCTTCATAGCGAAGAAGCGCCAGACGATCGAACTTCAGTGGCTCCACGGAATAATCACTCGCCGAAAAGAAGGCAAGCGATCCGCCACCCTTAAGCACAATGCGTTCCGAGAGCGGATCCCTTGCAAACTGGTACGTGAACTTGCCGTCGGTCTCTTGATGAGGCGCCATTTGAAAGCACGTTTTCGCACCCTCGACGAGACATAGACTCGCTCCGGAAGCGGGCATCTCAATCCCATCTTTATCGACGTCGAGTTTGCCATTGACCAGCTTGAAGCGAGGAAAGTCCAGCGTTTTGCGAGTCTGCGCCACGGCTGCCACACTCGCAGCGGCCATGGCGCAGATGATCAAAACCCGAAACGATCGCATCGACCTATCCTTTAGAGACCCCGGCGGCGTCTACGCTGCATATAATGCCCACCACCGCTATAAGTCAGCAGCAGCGCAATCAGATGCAGCACAAACCATCCGCTGATCCCCTGGTCCAGATAGACGATGTAAAGCACTAGAAAGCGCGGCAAAAAGAGCCAGGCCAGCGGAGGAATCAACCCCGTCAGATGAAACGGTGTCAGCGAGTTCTCCAAATACATCACCAACAGCGAAAGCCGTGGCAGGAACAGCGAAACGACAAGAAACAGAAACGGCAGATGGTGAATCGGGAAACTCATCGTGCTCTCTCCTTGGAAAAACTATTTGGCTGCCGCAAACGCAAAGTCGGCATGCGTGCTTCCGCCTGCCTTCACCGTCACCTGCATCGTCTGTTCGCCCATCTTCTCATGCACCGCGCCCAGGACGTACTCGCCCGCCGGCAGCCCATGAATCTCAAAGTGCCCCGCACCATCCGACACCGCGAAAAACGGCGTCGCCGACACGTTCACAAACGCATTCATCCACGGATGGTTGTTGCACCGCACCGGAATCATCGCCTCCGGAGCCTTGAACTGCTTGGTCTGCACCGCGCCCCTGGGGCCCTGCGACACATCCACCGTCTCATTGCCCACAACCGTCGGCATCGTGTGGATGTTGTGCATCGTCGCATCTTCGTTCCGGAACTCGACAAAGCCACCCGCCGCCACCGCGATCACATGCGGCGTATAGACGCATCCCTTCTGGTCCAGCACGACGGACGCCTTCACATCATGCGGAGCGTTCATCGCCTCCGCCGGCCCGCTCTTCACATACAGATATACATTCGCCAGCTTGCCGTCCTTCACCACATACTGCTCAGACATCGCATCCGGTCCGCCGCTCAGCCCGCACGCCGGGTCCATCGACGTATCGATCTTCACCGGCGCCGGAGCCTTGCCCGTAAACCGGATCGTCCCCGTCACATCCCCCAGCGAAGCCGGGTCCAGTCCCACCGCCGGCGCGCTCGCGTTCGGAGCCGACGGAGACGCAGCCTGCGTATGAAATCCGGTTCCCTTGTCCATGTCTTCGGCGCGCTTTGCCGCGGCATCCGTCTTACAGCCCACCACACTCATCGCCATCAGACCGGCAATCAAACAAATAGACGTACGCATCGTTTTGAATCCTCTTCTCTTCACCTTGAGATGCAGCCCGTACCCCAAAAGGAAAAGGGAGCAGGCGGTTTTTTACCCCCTACTCCCTGGTCCCTATCCCTGTCTCAACCTACATCGCAGCGATCACGGCATCCGCAAACGCCTTCGTCCCGCTCGTGCCGCCGACATCGCGTGTCAGCGTCTTGCCCTCCGCATACACCGCCTCCAGCGCCTTCTGGATGATGTCCGCCGTGGCATCCTCGTCGAGGTGCCGCAACATCAGCAGAGCCGACTGCAGCAGCGCCGTCGGGTTCGCCTTGTCCTGTCCCGCAATGTCCGGGGCCGAGCCATGCACCGCTTCGAAGATCGCGCAGTTCACGCCCAGGTTCGCACCCGGAACCAGACCAAGCCCGCCGATCAACCCCGAGCAGAGATCCGAAAGAATATCGCCGTACAGGTTCTCCGTCAGAATCACGTCATACTGCCATGGATTCATCACCAACTGCATGCAGGTGTTGTCGACGATATGCTCCGCGTACGTGATCTCCGGATACTCGGCGGCCACTTCCTTGCAGCACTTCAGGAACAGTCCATCGGACAGCTTCATGATGTTGGCTTTGTGAATCGCATGTACCTTCTTGCGTCCGCTCTTCTTCGCAAACTCGAACGCCGAGCGAGCAATACGGGTCGATCCCTTGCGTGTAATGATCTTCAACGACTGTGCGATATCCGGGTTGATCATCACTTCGAGACCCGCATACAGGTCCTCGGTGTTCTCACGGAAGATCACCATGTCGATACCCGGGAACTTCGTCTCCAGACCAGGCAGATTCTTCACCGGACGGAAGTTCGAATACAGGTCGAACTTCTTGCGCAGCGTCACATTGATCGACGAGAACCCGCCGCCGATCGGAGTCGTCACCGGTCCCTTGAGTGCAACCTTGTTCTCCTCGATCGAGGCATATAGTTCCTTGGGGATGTACTCCCCCGTCTTGGCAAACGCATCCGCGCCCGCATCGTAGCGGTGCCACTCGAAGCTGGCCCCGGTGGTCTTCGCCGCCGCCTCGATGATCGAGACGGTAGCCGCCGTCACTTCGGGTCCAATGCCATCACCGGGGATCAATGTAACCTTGTGCGTCGTTGCCATGCTTCTCCTTAGTCTCGTTTGTTTGTCATCCCCGAAGGGGATCTGCGATTGCCTTTGCTTCTAACTCTTCGCCGGATGCTTCCCGCTCAACAGCTCTTCCAGCTCCGCCTTGAACTCCCGAACATCCTTGAAGTCCCGATACACGCTTGCGAACCGGATATACGCAACCGTATCGATATCCTTCAGCCGAGCCATAATCAGCTCACCCACTGAACTCGTGGTCCGCTCCCGCTCCGGCGAGTCGACGACGAACGCCTCCACCTGATCCACGATCGACTCCATCTGCGCGGCAGAAACGCTCCGCTTCTGGCAGCTCTGGATGATCCCCGCCAGCACCTTCTGCCGGTCGAACCGCTCGCGCCGTCCGTCCTTCTTCACCACCATGTAGGGAATCTCATCGATCCGCTCATAGGTCGTAAAGCGCTTCTGGCAGCTCTCACACTCACGACGCCGACGGATCGAATCGGCTTCCTTACTCTCTCGCGAATCGACGACACGATCCTGGGCAAAACCACAATAGGGACACTTCATAAACGTGCTTCAATCTTACCAGCCGCCCCCGGAATCTCTCGAAAACGCCCTCCCTGCCCGCATGAAACGCGCACCCGAGCATCAAGCGGTTCCGCCGAAACGCGTTTGTCTCTTCTTCCCGCTTTTCCCGCCTTTCCCCGCGATCCTTTTGAGAAAGCCAGGGGAGGCCTACTGTTTCGACTCCACGGCCACGCCCCGCAAGCTCACCTTCCCGATCTGCGCGTACACCAGACCTACCGGCACAATCGAAAGGTTCGTCACCACCAGCAGAGCCGCGCCGCACGCCGTTGCCGCCTCCACCGGAGCGTCGAAGAACGCATGCATCGCCGTCGCCGTCACCGCAATCTGCGTAAACCATCCGATCACCGGCAACTGCAGCACCGACCCGCCAATACTCGCGCCCATCAGCAGCATCGTCCTCGCGAACGTCAGCCCCGCCAGCTCCGGCGTCTGCTGGAACGCATGCGCCGTCTGCACATATGCGTACCCGATCGCCGTCCACATCGCCAGCGAGATCCCCAGCGCAATCACAAACTCCTGCCACGACGAGATCGCCTGCAGCCCCTCCCGGAACCCCAGGATCTTCTCCGCCACTGCATCGCCGAATCCCTTCGACACCCGCCCGAACACCGCCCGCGCAAACCCCGCCAGCACGCCACCCGACACCCGGATCGCCACCGCGAACAGCCCCATCGCCGCCGTCCCCGCCAGCATCACCATCCCAGCCTTCACAAACTCCTGGTGGTGCGGAACGTCAGCCGGAGTAAATGCCAGCGCGCCCGAAAACAGGATCGCCGCAGCACCCAGATCGAACATCCGCTCGATCGTATACACCGCCACCTGCGACGCGATCGAAAGCTCGATCTTCCTGGAGATCAGATAAGGCCGCGTCAGATCCGCCAGCCGCCCAAACAGGGCCACCGCCGTAAACCCTATAAACTGCGACCCTACCGTCGTGAACGGACCGATCTTCTTCACCGGCGAAACGAACACCATCCACCGCGTCGAGCGCAGCCAGTACGTCGCCCAGATCAGGCCAATCGCCGCCGCCAGATGCCCAAGGCTCGCCTGCCGGATCTGCGCGACAAAGCTCCCCCAGTCGAAGTGAATCCGCCCCCGAAACACCCAGACCAGCACCGCCAGAATCACCAGCGCCGCCGCCCAGAGCAGAGCTCTGTTGCCCTTCGCCGCCGGCTTCTCGATCGCAATCGCTTCGTCTGCCATCCATCTCCCCGCGTTCTCTGTGTGTCCTGGCCTATTTGGTTGTCATTCCCGGAGGGAATCTGCTGTTGCCTGTTCTTACACGCCGCAGCCCTTGGCTCGCGCCCTACCGAACCGCAGTCCGCAACGCCATCTTCCGCCGGTTGAACTCATTGATAATCCGCGTCACATAAGCCCGCGTCTCCCGGTACGGAGGAACCCCATGCCAGCGGTCCACCGCTCCCGGCCCCGCATTATACGCAGCCAGCGCCAGCGCCACATCGTCGTGATACCGCGTCAGCAGACGGTCCAGATACTCCGTTCCCCCAGCGATATTCTCCTCCGGCTTGAACGCATCCTTGACCCCAAGCCCCGCAGCAGTTCCAGGCATCAACTGCATCAACCCCTGCGCCCTAACCCGCGAAACCGCCCTCACCTGGCCACCCGACTCGGCCTTCACCACCGCTGCCAGCAGATCCACATCGATATGGTGCTTCGCCCCAGCCTCCACCAGCAGACCCTTCACCGAATCGGTCCTGGGACAGGCAGCAGAACCGGGTGCCCCACATTTCGCGTCTGCGAGGTGGGTTTCCAGCGAACTCGAAGGAGCCGCAACCACCGGAATCTCCATCAGAGGCTCCACGGACTTCACCGCCCCCGCAGGCACATCCATATAGGTAGAGTCCGAAGCGCTCAACGGAAAAAGCCGCACCATCCCGCTCTCACCCAGCGCCTCATGCTTCACGCAATCCACCGAAAACCCATTGGTCAGGGTCACGTGCTCGGCCGCCAAAGCCCCCACCGGAGCCAGCGCCAGCAAAATCCCCAGGATTGGAATCCGACGAATCACCACTAAAGCCTACCATCGGCACAAACATGGGAAAGGGAATGCCGAAAGAATGGGGGATGGAGCGTCAGCAAGAGTGTTTCGCCGTCCTTGCTGCGGATCTATCTTTCCAATCCCGCCAGAACTCCCTCCACCACCCGCGCTACCCCGTCCTCCGTATTCTTCGGAGCCACGAACCACCCACGCTCCAGCGCCACGGCCAGAAAATCCTCCGGAGCATTTTCCATCACCACCGGATACCCCACTACCTCCAGCATCGACAGATCGTTCCAGTTATCCCCGATCGCCATCATCTCCCCGGGTTTCACACCCTGCGATGCCGCGAACCGCATCACCGCCGCACCCTTCGAGCAGCCCGCCGGCAGAATATCCACGATCGACAGATCCCGCTCCGGATACTCCGTCCGCGCCAGTTGCACCTCCGTCTCCGGCCTTGTCTCCCGTCCCACCGCCACCACCCGCGGGTCTTCGAGCAGCCGGGCCTCGGCTCGCCGCATCCTCTCCACCGTCCCGCAGATCATCAACTGGATCGGCGCATCGCCCCCCAGCGCGTCTTCCATCCGATCCACATGCTGGATATAGGGCGCATTGGCGATCATCCATTTCTCAATCGACCGGTGCAGGTCCTCCAACTCTTCCACCACCAGAGCCCCGCGCGCGTCGTCCCCGTCCGTCCCAACCCGGTCGAAGGTCAGCACCATCGCATTGCGGAACTCGCGCATATGCTCCATCAGCCACCGTGCGGTCGAAATCGGCAGATGCGTCGTCTCGATCAAGCGCGCGTCCACCTGGCGTACCACCGCCCCGTTGGAGGTGATCAGCACGTTGTCCGGAGTCATCTCCAGCTCCCGCAGCACGCGCATCGCATAGCTGTGGCGACGCCCCGTCGCAATCACAAAATGCACACCGGCCCGCTCCGCCGCCGCAATCGCCGCCAGCGCCCGGGGGCTCACCCTGGCATCGCCATCCAGCAGCGTCCCGTCCATATCCACAGCTACCAGGCGCACCGCTCCAGCTCCGGCGGGCAACATCACGCGGTCCATCTCCGAGGTCTCAATCACCCCCTTATTCTCTCATCCGGCCTGCTCCGGTCCGTCCACCTGACCCCACGTTCCGTCAAGCTCAAGTACGATATATCAATGCCTGCGATAGCTTTTCTGGAATGCGTTCGATGTCATCATCAAGTCTCCGCCGCCACTCCTCAGACCCTCTGCCCCCTCTGCGCCGGCTCCCTCTACGTTCGTTACGACATGGACGCCCTCAAGCAGACCGCCCACCGCGATAGCCCCGCGCAGTACGCTGCCGCCTCCCCCGCCAGCCTGGGAATGTGGCGCTACAAGGATGTCCTGCCCGACGTCACGCCGGTGACGCTTGGCGAGGGTTGGACCCCTATGCTCCAGTCCAAGCGCTACCCGGGCCTCTACATCAAGGAAGAGGGCGCCAACCCTACCGGTACCTTCAAGGCGCGCGGCCTCGGCCTCGCCGTCACCATGGCCAAACACTACGGCCTCGAACACCTCGCCGTGCCCTCGGCGGGTAACGCCGCCGGAGCCCTCGCTGCCTACGCCGCCGCCGCCGGCATCGCCGCCCACATCTTCATGCCGCAGGACGTCCCCCTCGCCAACTACCTCGAGGGCATCGTCTACGGAGCCGACGTCACCATGGTCGACGGCCTCATCTCCGACTGCGCCCGGCTCGTCGGCGAAAACATCAAGGCCCAGAAGGCCGCCAACACCCCCGCCAACCAGGTCTGGTTCGACATCTCCACGCTCAAAGAGCCCTTCCGCGTCGAAGGCAAGAAGACCATGGGCTACGAGCTCGTCGAGCAGCTCGGCTGGACCTACCCCGACGCCGTCTTCTACCCCACCGGCGGAGGCGTAGGCCTCATCGGCATGTGGAAGGCCTTCGAGGAGATGGAGCAGTTAGGCTGGGTCTCCGGTAAGCGCCCCAAGATGTATGCGCTGCAAGCCAGCGGATGCGCCCCCATGGCCACCGCCTACGAGCAGGGCAAGGACGTCAGCACCTTCTTCGAAAACGCCGCCACCTTTGCAGCAGGGCTTCGCGTCCCGAAACCCTATGGCGACGCCATCATCCTCGAGATCGTCCGCGAGTCTGGTGGCAAAGCCCTCGCCTACCCCGACGAAACCCTGCTCGCCAGCCTTCTCGACTGGGCGAAGCATGAGGGCATCTTCCTCTCGCCCGAAGGCGCAGCCGCCACCGCGGCCTACGACGCCCTCATCGCGGGCGGCGACCTCAAGACCACGGACAAGGTCGTCCTCTTCAACACCGGAGCCGGCCTCAAGTACACGGACATGACCGCCGATGCCATGCACCTGAAGCGTCCCGGCACCCTGCCGAAGAGCATGCCCGTAGGCGGTATCATCACCCCCGTCTAGTACGCAGTGGTCCTCCCGTCGGTTGCCACGGAATTTCATTCCCGACCAACGGGAGGCCCATACGCAGCAGTCACGCGTCACGAAGTGACCGCCCCGCGCGCAGCGGGCCCCTCCGGCAGGACAGTCTGATAGGTTGTAGCCATCACCATCCGAGCCCAAATCCGCCCGATGCTCACCCTCGCCCTCCCGCTCATCCTCGCGGAGCTGGGCTGGATGTCCATGGGCATCGTCGACACCATCATGGTCGGCCACATGGCCCACCCGGTCCTCGCCATCGCCGCCGCCGCCCTCGGACAGGTCCTGTACAACACCATCGCCTTCGGCCTCGCCGGTGTCCTCCTCGGCCTCGACACCTACCTCTCCCAGTCTCACGGAGCCGGTCGCGTCGACGAAGCCAACCGCTGGCTCCTCCACGGCCTCGTCCTGGCCGTAGCCCTCGCCGCGGCCCTCATGCTGATCATCGGTGCAGCCCCCATCGCGCTGATGCACCTGCCCGCCGACCACGACGTTCTCCTCCACGCATCGAGCTTCCTGCGCGCCCTCAACTGGGGAACGCCCCCACTCTTTCTGGCCTTCGTCCTCCGCCGCTATCTCCAGGCCTTCAACCACGTCAAGCCCATCGCGATCTCCCTGGTCACCGCGAACGTCGTCAACGCGCTCGTCAACTGGCTCCTCATCTACGGTCACCACTGGGGCCCCATTCAGATCCCCGCGTTGGGCGTCTACGGCTCCGGCCTCTCGACTGCCATCTCGCGCCTCTACCTGGCTGGCTTCATGGCCGTCGCCGTCTACCGCCTCG